>CAIJTV010001352.1:0-25336 GCA_903823635.1 uncultured Planctomycetaceae bacterium | reverse complement strand
GGCATACGAGATACGAATTCGTGACTGGAGTTCAGACGTGCTTCCGATCTCAACACCACGATTACACGGAATCGTTTCGAAAGCTCACACGTGACTTCTACCTGCGTTTCTGAAGACTATGCACCGGATGCATTCCATGATAACTTTTCAGCATCGACGCTCTGGAGCCTTTCCATTCATCCAACACCACAGGCAGCACCATGATCATCACGAACACAGAAACTGTTACAGGCTACGAGATCACTGAGATGAAGGGCCTTGTGCAGGGAAACACGGTCCGCACAAAACATGCGGGGCGTGACATTGCCGCAGGGCTCAAGAATCTCGTTGGAGGCGAGCTGAAAGGCTACACCGAGTTGCTGACGGAATCTCGACGTGAGGCCGTGCAGAGAATGATGGCACAGGCTCAGCAGTTAGGAGCAGATGCCGTCGTCAACGTGCGTTTCACCACCAGCGCTGTGACGGCGGGAGCTGCGGAGCTGTATGCCTATGGAACAGCAGTCATGTTGCGGAAGATCGGCTGAATCTCTTTTTTAAGCTGGAGTCGACTTCATGGAACTCATTTTTTCTCTGTTATTCTTTGCGGTTCCTCTGGTTGTCTGCGGGATGATTATTGGCCGCTCGGTCGAAAAGAATCATTTTGCGGAGCTGGATCAGAAGGAAGCCGCCAATCGTGATTTCCTCGTGACGAACCTGAAGACATTTCCACTGGCCGCCTCAGGCATGCAGGATCCAACCATCGTGATGTCTGAGGTCGTGATTGGCAGCGACTATCTGAAGAGCTGGCTTGCCGGCTGGCGAGGTTTTTTTGGCGGAGAAATCAAATCTCTGCAGACACTTCAAGTCCGTGCAAAAAGAGAAGCGATCGTTCGCCTTATCGATCAAGCTCGGCAACAGGGATTTAATGCGATCTGTAACCTGCGTGTCAACTCGGCCAATATCACGGGCGTTGCCAAGTCCAAAAACAGCCTGCCGATGGCCGTCGTGATCGCCACAGCAACCGCTTACGTCGCTCACCCAAAGCATTGATGCAAATGAAAATTGCATGGCCGCCTGAAGGCATGGTCGCGGTGACTTAACCGAGGAGGCATGCAGGGCCATTCGTCTCTTGCTGGTGAAGTCTGTTTGTTCCATGCCTCAACACAAACCTTCCGATAATGATGAGTCGCCATTCGCGCCGCCAGTCGTGCCTGTTTCAATACAACCGGATGCTGTGGATCAATCTGTTTTCGCAGAGCCATGGATGAAGCAGGTTACGCATCACGGTGACGTAAACGACAGTCCTGTAATTGACACAAACTCGTTCATTCGGCCAGAGGTCGATCATTCCGTCTGGGACGAACCCGGACTCTCACAATCCCTTTCTGGAGAAGCACCAGACCATGCGGTGACGTGGTTCGGTTACTATCTGCAAATGAGGGAATCGACATCAGCTAAAACGTCGTGGCTGATCACCATCCTGACGGCCATCATTGGCGGACCTCTGGCGATTCTGGGAACACTGATCGAGGGTGCAACGCAGTCGGGACTTCTGACCATCATCGCAATCGGTCCGACGATCGAAGAGATTATGAAGGTCGCAATACCACTTTGGATTGTTGAAAAGCGTCCCTGGTTGTTTCGATCCTCGACTCAGATTCTGATCTGCTGTTTTGCGTCCGGCCTGGCGTTTGCAGCCGTGGAGAACGTGATCTATCTGCGGTTCTATATTCCAAATCCATCGGTCAGCCTCGCCCAATGGCGATGGACGATCTGCGTGCTTCTTCATTCGTCATGCTCACTGCTGGCTGGAGTTGGAGTCATGCGGATGTGGAAATTGTTTCAGGCAGAGAAAACAACTCCTCAGATTTCTTACGCGGGGACTGCCTTGTTGTCTGCGATCATTCTGCATGGAAGCTACAACGCGATCGCGACGTTTCTAGAAACAATTGGCTTCGCGTTCTGAATCATTCTTTCGATTCCACAGCCAATTTGATCAGTTCAGGATTGTCGAACAATTTGAAATGCCCGTATGGACCATCGAGACAAGACAGCGGGATAACGCGAACAACGCTTCGGACTAGACAAAGAGCACACCCAGGTCGTTACAATCTGTGAGTTCATGTCATGAGGCTAATGATTCACAGGATGCGAGGAAGGCGATGAAGCGATTCGTGTGTTGCACCAGTTTGATTTTGTCAGTTCTACTGATCTGCCACGACGTTGAGGCACAATCCGGAAGTCGTTCGAGTCGCAGCAAGAAGTCGGCAACGGCAGCGAAACCAACGGCCCTCGCAGCAGGTGACTGGAATCAGTTCCGCGGTCCCCAACGTGACAATTTGAGTCTGGAATCAGGACTTGCGGACAAGTGGCCGGAAGGCGGCCCGGAACTGCTGCAGACGATCTCAGGAATCGGCGAAGGCTACGCCTCGGTGTCGCTGGTCGGCGAATTGATGTACACGATGGGCAATGTCGACGGAGGCGAACAGGTCATCGCACTGAATCGCAAAACAGGAGAAATCGTCTGGAAAACTCGGAACGGCGACGAGTATCAGGAAGGGCAGGGCAATGGCCCTCGAGGAACGCCTACCGTCATTGATGGCATGGTCTATTCCTTGGGAGGCAACGGCGACCTGAGTTGTCTCAAAGCCGACAACGGCGAGATAGTCTGGCAGGTCAATATTCTGAAAACGTTTGGCGGTGGCAATATTACCTGGGGTATCAGTGAGTCCGTGCTGATCGATGATGGCAAAGTCATCTGCTCTCCGGGTGGCAGCGATGCAACAGTCGTCGCCCTCGATGCTAAGTCCGGAAACGTAATTTGGAAGAGCAAGGTCCCTGAACAGCCGGCAGCTTCCTATGCATCACCAGTCGCGATGACGATGGGAAAGGTCAAACAGTATGTCATCTTTACATCAAAGGGAATCTGCGGTGTGCGAGCCGACGACGGTGAGCCATTGTGGGGACAGAACGCTTCGTCAAACGGAACTGCGAATTGCGCGACACCATTGGTTGTGGACAACTATGTGTTCAGCTCTTCTGACTACGGCACTGGTGCTGAACTCGTGCAGCTGACTCCGACAGGAAAATCCGTCCAGGCGAAACAGGTCTACTTCACCAAAGACATGAAAAACCACCATGGTGGAATGGTGCTGCTGGATGGCCACGTTTTTGGCTCGAACGGAGACATGCTGTCCTGCGTCGAACTCAAAACAGGAAAGCCCGCCTGGCGAGAACGCAGCATGAAAGGCTCAGTTGTCTACGCCGACAAAAAGATTGTGTTCCGAAACGAAAACGGGCCTGTCGTGCTTCTGGCCGCGGACCATGAGAAATACACAGAACTCGGAAGGTTCGATCAACCGGAACGCAGTAATCGGCCTGCATGGGCTCATCCGGTGATCGCCGACGGCAAACTGTATCTGCGAGATATGGATAAGCTGTTGGTTTACAATCTGAAGTAACTTCCATCTGGTTCGACCAGAACGAGCTTGCTTCAAGTCGTATTCATAACTTCGGGGCTGCTGTGACTTCCGGTCACTCAGCCTCTTCCCTTTTCAGCATATTGACTCAAGCTGCTGGAGCACTCCGTCCCATAACTGGATTCGCAGTTCAATAGCTCGACGCGCCGCTGCGATCGCTGCACTCGTTTTCTCGTCGCTATCGCACAGTGAATTCACAAGCCTCAGAGCCCACGGGCCGTGCTGATCGCCGTCAAGTTCAATATGACGACGCACATAGTAAGCAAAGCGAGGTGCGCTGATTGCAGACTGCTGAAATCCCTGCAAGAGCCGCTCAAACATCTCGGGAATAATATCCTCACGACCGAAGCAAAACACTGAAGCAACTTCTGCTGTCAGTCCTTTCGATGCGATGTCAAAAGTAAACCTAACGAAATCCTGAACGGTTTCAGAAGGCGCGAGTTCGGCTAACGCATCAGCGACAACGGCTCTGTTCTTAAGTCGATCCACGAACGCCAGCAGACGTGTCGTATCTGAGCCGACGTCACGCATGGCCCTCAGGTACAGTTCGAAGTGGCTGGCGAAAGATCCATCGCCATCTTCATCGCTTTCCTCAGCCAGCACGATCTCATTGATGAATCGAGAAAGCTCTGGATTCGTCGCAGGCACCCAAGGCACTTCAACACAACAAAGTTCACGCTGCAATCGCTTAAGCAGCCACATGAAATCCAATACGGCAAATCCATGATGCAGCATGAAAACTTGAAGTTGGGGCAGGGTCTCAATCCGATTGTAGATCGGATGGCTTAACAGTGTGTGCCTCAGGTCAGCGATGCTGGACTGGATCAGTTCAACGGGGGAAGGCTCTGATGAGGTGGAAGATGGTGTGGTCGGAGATAGCGTGGTCATAGAATTTCAAATGTGAAAATCATTCAGCCAGGGAGTCAGGAAGAGAATTTCGAACTCAATGCAGATCAGGACTGGCTTTCCTGTCTTAGATGGAACACATGGGAATTCAAAGAGCCTGATCACACCGCAACCATGGTTTCTCGAACAATCCAGCAATTTGACTCTGTTAGGTGCACGTTTGCGATGGTAATCAGCCACCTTGCAGGCGGAAACTGGGGCTTTTCAGGCCTTGAGTCTGCAAAACGACCCCGTACAGGTGTTCCGAAGATTCCGTTTCCAGGGGTTAAGCCGAACTACGGATTTCCTTCATGGTGGAGTTTGCCGATTCCGGTGAGCTTGACACAGCACGTCGAAACCTGAATCCTAATGTTGAATGTCATGTTGCATTTCGGCAACGACGGCATCCCGCCCGGCTTCAACCTGAGGACTCTCCATGCCTCGTTTTTCCTTCCGACATCTGATCATCACGACCCTGCTTGGGGTTTCGCTCTGTTTTCCGAGCACGGTTTCTTCCGTCAATGCTCAGGAAACTCCACTCTCCGGGGCTGCAAAAGTCCGACAGGACATTGAGCAGCAGCGGCTGAAGAAGCAGGAAACAGAAAAACAATTTACGCTCAAGCAGGGTGCGGCCACAGTTGCCGCTCAGCGTGCGCAGGAGATCCAAAAGCAACTGCAGGAGGCACAGGCTCGCGCGACTGCCGAAGCAACAGAAGCAAAGTCACTTCAGGACCAAACAGCAGCGATTGAGAAACAGATCGCGGATATGACGGCAGCGCTGCCACAGCACGAAGCGGCCGATGTCCTTGTGGAGAATGCTGACAAGGTTACGTCAAGACTGACAGCTCTCCTGGAAGTTCAGAAGCAGCTTCAAACTCAGCTTGCAACACTTCGAAAATCCTCAGTCGAATGGCGAAGCAAGGCGACTGATGCCGAACAACAGATTGCCGCAATCGCAACTCAGCGTCCGGAACTGGACAAAAAAATCGCAGAAACAAAGACCGCTGCAGACGCCGCGAATACGACTGTCGCCAATGCTCAGACAGCCTTGACGGCTGCTCAGACAACCGTTGATACCGTCAACACAACTCTGACTCAGGAAGATGAACGACTTAAGGCAGCAACAGCATCGGTCGGTACACTTGCGAATTCAGTTGCGTCATTGGAAAAGTCTCTGGCAACTCTGCGAGAAGCCGCAAAGCTCACCGGCATTGATTCGACAGCCGCAATTCAGGGGCTGGAAAAAGCCATCGCTGACTTCGCACCGCTGAAGGCAAACACTGACGCTCTTGTTGCTCAGGTTACGGCTCGTCGCGATGAGCAGGGCAAGTTGCTGGTAGCTGCCAAAGCTGAAATGGAAAAGAAAACAGCCGAGCATACAGCTGCCGTTGCTGCTGCCGCACCTCTGAATACCTCAGCCACAGCCGCTACTGAAGCATTGGCGGCTGCAAATTCCCGCGACGCTGCAATGAAGACTCAGAAGATCGAAGGTGATGCATGGCAAAAAGCTCTTCAGTCTCAATTGACTGGACTCGAGCCATCACTTCAGAAACTGAACGCAGAACTTCAGATCATCAATAGTGAATCGTTGATCGCCAGGAAGCAGGCAGAATCTGCTCTCGAACCACTTGGGCGTTTCATTTCATTTTCTCGGCATGTGGCTCCAATTATCGCAGAGCGGTGCATCGCCTGTCATAACACTCGAAGCCCGGGTGGCCGACTGAATCTTGATTCCTTTGCAGCACTCACCAAGGGCGGAGAAGCAGGACCAGCCCTCACTGCCCACAAGAGTGCTGAATCGTTGCTGCTGACAATGATTCAGGATGGATCAATGCCGAAAGATGCTGATCCTCTGAAACCTGAAGAGATTGCGATCGTTAAGCATTGGATTGATGTTGGTGCTCCACTGGACGCAGGCGTTCCGGTAACAGCCGATTTGTTTGACGTGATGCCTGAACGATCTCAACCACTGCCGCCGAACGAATATCGCGTCGCGATTCCTGTCACGGCCGTCGCGTTTAATGCAGATGGCTCTCAGCTCGCCTCTTCGGGATACCATGAGGTGCTGGTCTGGAATACAGTCGATGGGACCCTGGTTCGACGCATCTCAAATGTCGCCGAACGAATTTACGACGTTGAGTTCAGTGCCGATGGGACAACTCTGGCCGTCGCTGCAGGTACTCCCGGCCAACTGGGCGAAGTCAAGCTGTTCTCTGCGGCTGATGGAGCCTTGGTGCGAACCCTGGTGCGTTCGCGCGACGCCGTTTTTGCTCTCAGCTTCAGCCCCAACGGTCAGCAGATTGCCTGTGCTGGTGCAGATCGATCAATCTACGTGGTCAACGCAGCAACTGGCGAACAGACGACTCATATCGAAGACCATGCTGACTGGGTTATGGACATCAACTGGTCTCCAAACGGGCAACGCCTGGTCAGCAGCAGCCGTGACAAGACCTGTAAAGTCTTTGATGCAGCGACCGGCAACCCGGTTATTACCTTCCCAGGACACGGCGAACCCGTCTATACCGCTGCATTCCTTGCCGATGGTACGACAGTTGTCAGCGGCGGGGGTGATAAGCGACTGCGAGTCTGGAATTCAGCCGATGCAAAAGAAGTTCGAGCCATCGGTGGATTTGGTGGAGATGTGTTCCGCGTTCAGATTCTTCCGGGCGACATCATCCTCTCAGCCAGCGGAGATCGAGCCGTGCATGAGAACAAGGCTGCCGACGGAGCAGAAATCCGAAAGTTTGCCGGGCATAATGACTGGGTTTATACCCTGAGTGCCAGCGTGGGCAAAAAGATGATTGCGTCGGGAAGCTACGACGGAGAGATTCGCTTGTGGAATTCCGAAGATGGCAAGCTGACAACCTCGTTCATCGCGATTCCTAAGGGACTGCAGGCGGTCGCAGCCACGGCAGCCCAGTAAGGGATTGCCGGAAACCTTGCAAATCGCTGTTCATTGAATGACAGCAACCATCTCCAACATCTCTGGTGACAGTCGAGCGAAAGTGGAACATCAAGTTTCACTTTCGCTTTTTTTGTTTGCCTATCCCCAACTCCCATTCTCGGCAGTCCGGATTGCGTCCCCCAACACGATAGTCAGACCTCGAAATATATGGTTCTGCCGCGCGAGACGGTGTCTTCTGTTTCCTGACGTGTGTTCGTCGTGTTATGCTGTCCGCCAGACTATGAAAATGTATTTCTGCTCTTCAACCAGGCATCAATCCACGTGACAGTCGACTTCGAAACGATTTGGCAGGACCGAGCACAGATTCAGGAGACACAGTCACGGCGACTTGTAGAACTGCTGCAAACGATCGTGCCGCGTAACCGCTTCTGGACGAGTAAGTTCAAAGCCGCTGACGTCGACGTCGCTTCGATCAAAACACTCGATGATCTCCAGAAACTCCCATTAACCAATAAGCAGGAGATCGTCGAAAGCCAGACTGAACAACCGCCCTACGGCGCAAATCTGACATTTCCCTCAACGCGATATCGCCGATTGCATCAGACGTCTGGTACGACGGGCCGACCCATTCGCTGGATGGATACTCAGGAGAGTTGGGATTGGTTCATGGAATGCTGGCGTCAGATTTATACGCTGGCTGGACTGCAGTCGTGGGACCGTCTGTTCTTTCCGTTCTCTTTCGGTCCGTTCATAGGCTTCTGGGCGGCCTTTGAAGGGGCAGGGCGATTCGGGAATTTCTGTATCGCTGGCGGAGGAATGTCCACATCGGTACGCCTGCAATGCATGATTGAAAACGAAGCGACGGTCGTTTGCTGCACACCAACCTACGCGATGCGGATGGCGGAAGTGGCTGCTCAGGAAGGAATCGACCTGAAAGAAACATCGGTCCGTATGCTGGTCGTCGCAGGCGAGCCCGGCGGTGCAATCCCCGCGACCCGAGCGAGAATTGAGGAAGCGTGGGAAGCCAGAGTGATCGATCACTGGGGTATGACAGAAATCGGGTCGCTGGGAGTTGAGAGCGAAGACCGTCCCGGTGGTCTGTACCTGCTGGAAACAGAATGCATCGCCGAGATTCTGAATCCCGAAACTCTGACCCCCGTTGCGCCTGGCGAAGTGGGCGAACTCGTCATCACAAATCTCGGTCGAGTCGGCAGTCCTCTGATCCGCTATAGAACCCGCGATCTGGTCAAAGCGTCGACAACACCAGACCCCTTTGGCCGCCAGCTCACATGGCTTGACGGCGGAATTATTGGGCGATCTGATGACATGGTGATTGTGCGTGGAAATAATGTTTTCCCTTCGAGCATCGAAGCGGTCATCCGGGAGATTCCGGACGTCGCAGAATTTCGAATTGAACTAAAAACCGTCCGCGCTATGCAGGAGCTGTGCGTTGCAGTCGAGCCTTGTACGGAAGTCGCCGAGCAAAGCGTGCAACTTATTGAAACCGTCAAAACAGCACTCCGGCAGCGACTTGGCTTTGCGGTTGATGTCCGCAGTGTTGCCCCCGGCGAGTTGCCTCGATTTGAACTCAAGAGTCGCCGTATCGTTCGAGAATAGTTGCCCACCTTGTTACCGGCGGAGCAACCGGCACCGAACAAAGAAATGAGAACTCAGTCGCCACGAGCAGACGATTTCGAAGAGTCTGTGTGACAGGATCTGTGCGTGTTCGTCACGTGCATGTGCGAATCGCAGCGCCACAATGTCGTGCATCGTGTCCCGAAATGTGCCTGTCAAACTCTAAAGCAATCCGGCACGTGAATTGCCTCGTGAGAAGTATTCCTGATCAACACACTTTTGGAATACTGCTCATGACACAGATTGCCCCACAGTCGTTCCGACGGATCCTGCATCCCACCGACTTCACGCATGGCAGCGAGATTGCATTCGTTCATGCTTTGCGGCTGGCCTGTGCAATCAAGGGCGCTCTTACAATCCTGCATGTCGACAGAGCAGGAAAACACCCTGACTGGGATCGATAGCCATCAGTGCGCGATACATTGGCTCGATGGAACCTGCTTCCTCCGGACGCTGAGCGCACAGATGTGGAAAAGCTGGGGGTTCATATTGGAAAGTTGTCCATTCCTGATTCCAGCCCCGCGCACGGCGTTCTCTCTTATCTGGAGAACCATTCTGCAGACCTGATCGTTCTCGCTACCCACCAACGGCACGGTCTGGATCGATGGATCCACACCAATGTTGCAGGCACCATCAACAGCGGAACTGAGGGAGCGACGTTATTTATTCCTTTTGGAAAGAGTGGCTTTATTGATGAACTCACGGGAGAAAGTCGGCTGCGAAGGATTCTGATTCCTGTCGACCACGAACCTCATCCAACCGTTGCCGCTCGCGCCGCAGCGGATCTTGTCCAGGCGATAACTTCAGACTCATGCGAAATCCAGCTTCTGTACATTGGTGATGAAGCGTCAGCTCCGGCTGTCCACCTGATTAACGAACCCAAAGCCAGCTGGACCTGGACGAATCAGACAGGCTCCCCGGTTAATGCGATTCTTGAGACGGCTGAGATCCAGAAACCAGACCTGATTGTAATGGCAACTTCGGGAAGACACGGGGTTCTTGATGCACTTCGGGGGTCGACAACCGAGCAAATAATCGAACATTCACCATGTCCGGTTCTCGCAATTCATCCTCGTTCGACATGAAATCACGTGACGGAAGACCGAGGGGCCGTCTTTTGCTAGAATCCGAGACATCAAGTATCCCAGCTTCGCCGGAAGTCTTCTCACCACTCCGGCGTACGGATTCAGCAACAGGCCGCCGCGAGTGACCCAGACGACTTCGAACCTGCAGACGATCAACAACCGGCTTCAGCAACGGCGGGCCGCCTTGGCCTTGATGCGGGCTGGCGTCAAGTCCCGACGTGAAACCGGAGAATCAGGGATTGCATGCTGCCACTGGTTATCCGACCAGGTTGACGAGTTCATCCGGGGAATCGTGACTCAGCAAACAGAGTCCTTCGGAGTTACTCCTGACGGTTACGCCGTTGTTGCCGTTGGTGGAAATGGAAGGCGACGCCCAGCGCCGTTCTCAGACGTCGACCTGCTGCTAATCATGGACGCAAAGAAGCAGGATGCGGTGAAACCCTGCCTTGCAGCGATCGTGCGTGACTGCTGGGATGCGGGCGTCCAACTTGGCTCCAGCATTCGAGTACCCAGTGATGTGGTACGGTTCGCGGGTGAAGACGTTCAGTTCGCCACCTCGCTGATTGAAACTCGTCTGCTTGCCGGCAACGAAAAGCTACTTGAGACAACTTTACAGCAGGTGCGATCAAAGGTCTTCAGCCACAATTCGGAACGATTGATCCTGAGTCTGGTCGCATCACGTAAGGAAGAATGGACGGCTCGAGGAAACTCAGTCAACCAGTTGGAGCCTGACATTAAGCGATCCCCGGGAGGCTTGCGAGATCTGCACCTTCTGCGCTGGGTCGCTTTCATTCGCCATGGAGATCCCAATCCGGAAGCACTCCGTAAATCGGGTGAAATCAATGACGAAGAACTGAGTGAACTCCATACGTCCGACGAATACCTGACCACACTCCGACTGGATGTCCACGGTCTGACGAATCTGAAGCAGGATGTGCTCACTCGGGAGCTGCAACTTCAACTTGCGGCCAACAGATCGGTACAGCCCACCGATCTGTCAAAGCCCGTCGAAGTGTTCATGACAGAATACTTCGGACATACATCTCGAGTCGCTGCAGTCGCGCGGCGAGTCGCGGAAGTTCCTCGCAAGCCATCGCTGCTGATGCGGCTGAAAAACCGCCTGATGCCGCAAAAATCGGCGCAGGGCTTTCTGATCTTTGACGGCATGTTGCAGGTGCCGGAGCAGGATCTGCCTCGTCTGCAGGATCCCCTTGAGATCCTGAACGTTTTTGTCGCCATGGCGGAGAGCCGATGTAAACTTTCGCCTGAGCTGCGTCAGGAGATCGGGCGACTGTCAACCGGACTTCCGGAAGAACCCAGCCATGAAGTGACAAATCGATTTCGCGATGTCTTGCGATTTGCTGATGGTTTACCGGACACTCTTCGTGCGATGTACGAAACCGGCATTCTGGAGTGGCTGATTCCCCCGTTCTCGGGAGTCCGAAACCTCCTGCAGTTTAATCAGTATCACAGCTTTACGGTGGATGAACACACGCTGAAAGCGATGGATGAAATGACATCCTTCGCTCATGATGAATCACCGGTGGGATCGGCCTACATGGGCGTTCGACACCGTGCCACTTTACACCTGGCGATGTTGATGCATGATGTTGGCAAGGGCAGGGGAGGTGATCACAGCATCGTCGGGGAAGCATTGGCCGAAGACGTTGCTGTTCGACTGCAGATGGCGGCGAATAAAAAGTCCATGCTGATGTTTCTCGTTCGCTATCACCTGATCATGCCGGACCTCGCCTTCCGCCGAGACATTACTGACGCCACTGTTCTGGTCGACTTTGCTCGACTCGTCGGAGCGCCGGAACTTCTGCGAATGCTTTATGTGCTCACCGTCGCCGATATTCGCGCGGTAGGTCCCGATGTCTGGTCTGACTGGAAAGGTGAATTGCTAGCCGATCTTTATAACCGTGCGATTCAGATTCTGAGCGGACGGCCTTACAACCATCTGGAACGAGAACGTCTGCAGATGGTGCGAATGGCCGTTCGCGGATCGATCGTCCCTGTCGGAAGCAAATCAGATCCCGAATCCTGGGGCAAATGGGCCGACGAGCAATTGGATGCATTGCCCCCGTTCTATTTGATGACCGAACAGCCCGACCGCATCGCTCGCGATCTGGACATGATTCAGCAGCTCAGCGACGCTGAGGTCAAGATCGAAGGCGAGTTTGACCCGGAAACAGAAACCGTCAGTTATCGAGTCTTTGCACCTGGCCGATTCGGGCACGGGAGCTTTCACTGCATCGCGGGAATCCTATCCGGCCTGCGAATGAACATCCATGCCGCTCAGGTCTGCACGACGTCCAATGGTGTTTTGATCGCTTACTTTCGAGTGACCGACAATGACTTCACGGGACGAGTTCCTCAGTCTCGGATTGAAGATGTGGCCGTTGCGATTGGCGATGTGCTGACAGCAAAAAAATCCATCGAAAGTGTTTTCCGCCGCAGCGGTCTTTATCGATTCAATCGCAAAAATCCTGTCATCGTCAGACAGGAGCCCAAAGTCGGCATCGACAACGACTGCTCAGAGCGATTCACCGTTGTTGACGTTTTCGCAACGGATACTCAGGGGTTGCTCTACACCCTGGCCCACACTCTGTTCAACCATGGCCTGACGGTCCATCTGGCCCGCATTGCCACAAATATTGATCAGGTTGTCGACGTGTTCTACGTGATGGATGAACATCAGCGTAAACTGGAAGATCCAGAACGAATTGAGAAACTGAAATCGTCGCTTTTTGAAGAGATCAAACTCATCAGCGGTTCCTGAACCTGCATTGATGACCACATCTGCAGGACACTTGACCGACTCTGGTCCTCAAATCTTCGCGTATTGCGTGGATGTGTCCCTTACGAAACGACAAAAAGACCCGTCTGTGAAGTCGCGCTCCACAGAACGGGATAGCTGTACTCACCATTTGATCTACGGAGCAGGATCGAACCTATAGATTCCCTGACCGTTGATCGTCTCCAGCATGTAGTACACCTCACCAGCCTCGTCCTCACCAAACGACAAGACGGGGAATCCTGTACTGGCAATGCCCATGTTGCGAGTCACTTTGCCAAGACTCTCGTCATATTTGAGGGCCCAAATCCGACCACTGATGAAGTCTGCATACACATACATTCCCTCAAGTTCCGGTAATCGAGTCCCCCGGTAGACAAAGCCTCCGGTAATGGACTTGCCAATCTGGTGATCATATTCCCAGACGGGAGCCTCCAGCGGATCTGCAATTTCGACGGTCTTGTTGTTAAACGGATAAGAGGCTTCACGAATACTCCATCCGTAGTTGCCGCCGCGTTTAACGAGATTCACTTCTTCCCAGAAATCCTGACCGACGTCTGCAGCCCAAATGTCTCCGGTCTTTCGATCGATGCTCATCCTCCACACGTTACGGAATCCATACGCGTAGATTTCTGGTTGAGCCCCCTCACGACTCAGAAACGGGTTATCCGCCGGAATCGCATAGTGCTTTCCATCCTGCTTATGATCGACGTCAATCCGCAGCATCGATCCCATCCAGGTCTTCAGATTCTGGCCATGTCCAAGTGGATCGTTTCGACCACCACCATCACCAAGAGCAATGTAGAGATAACCATCATGACCAAATGCTATCGAGCCTCCGTTGTGGTTTGCAAACGGCTGAGGAATCTTCATCACGACCTGCTCACTGGCGGGATCTGCACGATTCGGATCGTCTGCTGATACTTTGAATCGGGAAACGATCGACATGCGAGGTTCAGTGGACGAACTGTAGTAGACATAGAAATATCCGTTTGTCTTGTAGTTCGGATGAAACGCAAATCCCATCAGCCCTTCTTCATTGTCTTTTCGCCAGTCCTGAACTCTGTCGCTCAGGTCAGCAAACAGAGTTGCCAACTGAGCTTTGGGATCATTGGGAAACACATAAATCGTTCCCCGTTGTGTTGCGACGAAGTTTCGATTGCTGCCGTCACCAGCATGAGTCAGCACCATCGGTCGCAAAGTTGTGATCCGCCCGTCTTCGTCAGCCCCCTCAAAGCCTTCCCATTTCAACTCAGGGAATGCAACAACACCTTTTAACGGCAGATGGCCATCAACCGGATCCGTCACACTACCATCAGCGGACAGAACTCGTAATTTGATATTACGAAATGCGACAGCATCATTGTGATCCTGCAAACAAATGTGGCCTTTGCCTGCCTTTCCGAATTGAGGAAATGCGGCGAACTTGCTGGCCGCAACTCGCTTGTTCCATTCCTCATCGCCTTTATGAAAATAGAAGTAGCTGACACCATTAACGGCGACTTCACACTGCTTTGGAGACAGTCGAAGGTAGACATGATTCCATTCTCCAGCAGGACGAGTCGCATCATCGACGTCAGTCCCTTTAAAGCCTACCTGGTTTTCAAACATCGTCGCCCACTCGGGCTTCACCGGTTTGTAAAGTTGATACAACCAGCCAGCCTTCTGGGGATCTCGTCCATCAACGTTGTCCTGAATCTGAACTTCTGGACCGCTGTGCCACGGCTGCGCCTGATCCTCGGTCACATGAAACATGATGCCACTGTTGCCACCTTTTGAGATACGGTACTCGAGTGACAATTCAAAGTTTTCATATTGTTCCGTCGTCACGATATCGCCAGCGCCTTTGCCGACGCGTTCAAGCAGGCCGTCTTTGACAACCCAACCGTCACTAATCTTGTCCGACTTGTAGTTCCGCCATCCTTCGGTCGATTTACCATCGAACAGCATTTGCCAGCCGCCACGTTTCTCTGACTCCGACAGACCGATCCGAGCCTCATCGGCAAGACCGCGGTTTGCGTGACTGATCGCGATAACGAGCAAAGAAACCCTGAGGACGTTTTGCGTGGGAAAATTCATCGTGTTATCTTTTCCGACAGAGGCTGGTGAAGAATGCCGACAATCAGGATGGGCAGAAAAAGGATTGTAGTGCGACTGTGGCGAAGTGTCCCCTCATTCGCATGCCCGCAGAACACTATCCAGCATCGCAGGTCAATCTTTGCGGGAGCATGTGAGGGCTTATAGCAGGCTGTACCAATCAGCTGCCTCAAACACAGCTTGAGTAACCTTTTGCAGAACTTCTGTTTCAGGGACTATCTCCTGATTGATCCCCAATATCGGCTCAACTTCGCGAGCACCTTGCAGATCTACTGACCTTCGGACTCTGCTTACGTCGCTTGAAGATTGAACCACAATGACTTCTTCAGAAGCTACAGCAGAAACTCGAGTCCTCTCGGCGCCGAGCTCAGGAATCAGGATGTCATTGGGCAGGAAGCTCGCATTCTTCCGCCTTTGATCGCCGGAGACTTCACGATCGTCTTCTGCATTCACAACCTTAATGTCGATCGATCTGCTCCAGCCAGTGACTTGTCCGCTGCCGCTGATCGCCCTGACCCAAACCCGGTACAACCCCGGCTTCAAAGAAACGGGCACCGAATAGGTCGTGGCTGTTAGGGACTCCTGTCGAATGTAGTATGACTGCGGCACATCAATCCGGTCGACTCGCAGAAAATAACGAACGGCGCCTTCCACTCGAGACCATTCAATGCGTGGATTTCGCCCCGATGGCGATGAGATGGGAATCAGCGTTGGCGAGCCGCCAATCGTGAATGCCTGCAAAGCAGACCATGAACCCACAACATCGTACATCCCCCGCGCGCGAACCCACCAGCGGTATGCTCCGCTGACCAAATCGGCTGGTGGAACAAAGGTCGTACTTTGCAGACCGTTGACTTCGGTGACCGGCCCGGTTGAACTCTTCTGATATTTCAGATCGTACGCGATGGCACCATCAACCGATCGCCACGAAAACCTCGGCCTGACACTAAAGGTAGCCGTAGGCGGGCTCAGTGGTGTCGGAGCTGTAGTCACAAAGAAGGAAGCAAGTAACGACCATTTCGAAGGAACGCCACCAGCATCGATCGCGCGGATCTTCACTTCGTACAACCCGAGGCGAAGATTGGCTGGAGCGACAAATGATGTGCCAGTGAGAGTTGTCCTTCGAATTATCTGTGGCCGAATATCCAGAACACTGTCAACCTGAAGGTCATAGTAAACCGCGCCAACTAAAGGACTCCACTTGAACGTGGGTTTCGGAGAATCTACATACAAAGGTATCGGAGACATCGTCGGAGCGGTGTCGATGCGGAATTGACGTTCCTGACTCCAAACGCTTGTGCGCCCGGTGATGCTGATCGCCTGAACGCGAACCGAGAACGCTCCAATTCCAGGATCCGTCGACACCTGGATCCTGCTGGAGGCAATGACCATGTTGACGATCACGGTTCCACCAGTGGTGCGATTCACCACAATCACACGATACGAGGTAGCTCCCGCGACAGGGGTCCACACGATTGTCGGTCGCTGGCTGCTGATCAGAGATTCTGGAGCAACAATTGACGGCACAGCAAGTTCGTCATCAGAAGTCGTCACCAAAACATTTGTCGTGATTCCCTGAAACTGCAACTGCGACACGGAATCAACCCTGATCCGCAAAGCGGACGTCTGACTACCATCCAAAATCGAATCGTCAACACCAACTATCGTCACAGTCTGGGGCGCGTTCCAATTGACAGGCGTAAAGGTCAGCGTCACCGGCGAAACAGTGAACTCCGATGTGTCCAGCGATTGAATCGTCAGGATTACATTCTGAACCGGCCTTGCAGTAAGCCGCACTGTAATCGTGTCGCTGCTGCCAGCTTCACTGACCAGAGTAGAACCACCACTTTCGACAATCACAAGCCCCGCGATTTCATTGTCGCTTGCCGTGACGGCCACAGACTTCGGCAATGCAGAGGCGTACGCGCCGGGACTGGAAGCAGCAAAAGCAAACCGAAGCTGCGAGATAACAGGCCCGTCCACGAGCGCGTCATCCAGGCCAGTGAGAGTGACTGACTGCGTAATGTTCCAGTTAGATGCTGTAAAGGTCAGTGTCGATATCGAAGCCCCAACCTCTGATGAATCATCAACAGAGACCTGGACCGTCACGGCACTTGTAGGAACCGCTGACAATCTCACCTGTACGACATCGTTAGTGCCAGACTCTGACACGATTGTTGCCCCGCCGGTCTCTTGCAGGATCAGCGTCGCCAGTTCGTTGTCGAGTGTGGTTGTGCTCACATCGACAAACGGCGAATGATTATAGCCTCCGGAACTGAACGCCAGGTTGACCGCCAGTCGAATGGAGGCCAATTGGACGCCATCGCCCAGCACATCATCCGATGCGACAACTGTCACCGTCTGTGGCCTATTCCAGTTTTCCGGAGTAAACCGCAACGTCGATGGCGACACCGTAACAGCCGTAAGATCGCGAGACGTCACAGTTAATTCGACTGGACCATTCGGACGAGAACTCAATCGCACGCCAAAGGAGTCTGTCGCACCCGATTCTGTGACCACCGTCGAACCATCTGTTTCGACAACTTCAATGACTGCAACTTCATTGTCAATAGTCTGTATTCCAACTGAAAAATCGGGCTGGCGAAGGTACGGTGCGGACAGATTCGGTCCCCAGACAAAGCGGACGTATTCATCTCGAGTTCCGTCGGCTATCTCTTCGTCGACGGCGATGATCGTCACCGTCTGCGGCTGGTTCCAGTTGGTTGCATCGAACTGCAGCACTCCGTTCTGCACGTTCAGCTCATCAGGCTTCACCGCAAGAACCTTCAACTGCATGGGCCCCATAGGAGCCACCGACAATCGTACGCTCATGCTGGCAGCCTGCCCGCCTTCAATTGCGATGATGGGATCATTCACATTGCTAAACACGGGATGCGCAGACTCATCGTCCAGAACCCGAATGTTCGTCTGAACTGCAGCAGCCGCCTGATATGGACCTGATCGAGAGTCCGCTCGCAGCTCCAGAATGGTTGACGTCGTAAGAGACTCGTTGATCGCCGATACAGTGATTGTTTGCGAGACGTTCCAGTTGGACGGAGTGAAATGCAACTCAGAACTCGAAATCTGCACCGTCGGATTGACCAGCGAAACGATCGTTACATAAACATCGTTCGCAGGCTGAACGGCCAGTCGAACATTGAGCGTATCCGTAAGCCCATCTTCGGACACGACGGTTTCGCCATCCGTCATGGTCACTTGCATTGATGGCACATCGTTGTCGTTAATCTGAACAGAGATGGGTTGCTCCGGGAGTCCTCGGAAGGCAACATCCGCAGAGTTGAACACAGACAAACGCACGTTCCCGTTGACGGTACCGTCCACAACGGCGTCGTTCGATGCCAACAGAGTGAGGATTTGCGGCACGTTCCAGTTCGATGGCGTAAACACCATGTTCGACACATTGGACGTCCATTGCTGCGGATTGGAGTTATTCACAGCAATCGTCAAATTACTCAGCGGTGCATGGGACAGCGATACCGAGATCGTTTCCGCTGCACCGCCTTCCGTCAGCACGACTCCGGTAACACCCGCCGTGAGAATTCTCGGGACGTCATCGTTCACATTGAAAACCGGGATCACAATGTTGGGCAGAGCATCAAACTCGTTCGTCATTGTTGCGGCGTCGTTGACGGACAGAGTCATCACGACCGATTCTGCTCCGTCAATGAGATCGTCATTAATCGCCTTCAGCGTCACGGCTTGAGGAACATTCCAGTTACTGGTGGTGAATGTCAAAGTGGTCTTGTCGATCTGCACCACTCCATTCACAGACGATGCCACATCCAGCGTCACATTCCCCGGCTTATCCAACACCAACTGAACCGCCCCAAGCTGACCTTCAGAAATCAACAGCCTACCATCCCTGACTCCAGCGACCGTGATGCCGGGACGGATCGTGCCTTGTGCTGAAAGACTTGTCGGCGAGAACTCTTCACCGCCGCGGGGTGTAATCAACGCCTTCAGAATCGACTGCACTTCACCCGCATTCAGACTTCGAACGCTTCCATCCGCGAGAGCAAATGTAAGTGTCTCGTCACCACTGAAACCCATTGTTCCAAGTGGGTCGTTCGGATCAAACTCCAGATCGTCCGACTTCGTCCATGGAACAGCTCGACTCTGGTCAGCCTCTACGACAAGGATCGTGTTGGATGTACCATCGGTCATCTCGCGATAATTGGGACCCAGTAACTTTGGGCCTTGGTGAGTACTGGTCGCCTTATTTTCAAACAACGCTTCCGTCCCAGTAAAAACCTGGAATCGCGTAGTCGATGAATCTGCAGCATCACCAAGACTCCGGAAGATTTGTGGCATCTTTGGCAGGAGTTGAATGTTGTGAGGACTGTCCCAGGATTCATCTAAATGAAACTGCTCGTAGAGGGGCGACATTTCAAGCCACGGCAAGAGATGCACGCGCCAGCTCAAATCAGGCTTCCCATCAGCACCAAAACGATCTGTTCCGAACGCGACGGGAAACATATTGAAGACGTCATGGTAGTTATGCATTCCAAGAGCGATGCTCTTGAGTTGGTTCTTCAGCGTTGTCCCTGGAGAAACGAATCCGCCTGATCGCGCTGCTTCCAGATTCCTCAAACCATGTCCATCGTTGATCTCACCGCCATCGCGTGAGGCCAACGATTTCAGTTGCCGTAACAGCATGTCTGTGCCCAACAACATGGTTGAGCCGTCGGCCAAGACCATAGGCAGCACTCCGTTGTCAAGATTCCCCAGAGCCGCAAGTGGGTCTGACGGGGCGAAAATCACATCATCGGGAGCCGTCCACGGTACGGCAGCATTCGCGCCTGTCTCCACAATTAACGCGGTGTTCGACCAACCGTCAGTGAGGCTGTATGGGTGCGGGCCCAGTTTCAATCCGCGAAGCAGATCGCGGCCAAACAGCGCGGACGGCCCCGTTAGCACCTGAAATCTCGTTGTCGTGCTTGTGGACGTATCGTCGTTGCTTCGGAATATGTCCGGCATCTTCGCCATCAACGGCAGATTGTGATCGCTGTTCCACGGTTCATTGAGACGGAACTGCTGATACAAGGCCCCTTGTTCCAGGTACGGAAGAAGGTGAACTCGCCAGCTCAGGAAAGGCTTGCCATTTGCATCGAAATTCGAAGAGGGATTCTCGGGCAGCGGAAAACGCGAATAGGTATCTAAGTAATTATGCATCGCCAGCCCAAATTGCTTGAGCCGGTTTCGAAGGTTCGTCACGTTGTTCGATGCAGAACCCAGCCATGTGGCTCGCTTGAGAATTGGGCCAGGATTGGTTGCCTGATCGAACCTCGCCAGCGTCTGCGGATCAACAATCTCCCCTCCGTTGATGGTCACAAGGCTGTTAAACATTGCTGATGACACGTCGTCCTTCGACAACGAGTGTACGGCTCCATCTGCGGTCGCGAAGTTGAAGCGATTGTTCGGCAGATTTCCAAGGAGGGAGTAGGGATTCACTGGATCGTGATCCACATCTACAGGCGTCGTCCACGGAACGGCAACGTCCGGCGCGGTCTGGAGAAACAGGATGCTGTTCGAAGTTCCGTCGACGAATCCACTAATTCTCGCAAAGGTGCGATTCGCGAACGAATAGTTTTCGATCTGAGACAAATATTTTCGAGACCCCAGATCCTGCAGGTCACTGATCGTCTGAAATCGTGTATTCGTCAATGACGAACTATCACCCGGCGTGCGATAAACATCCGGCATCTGCGACAATAACGGCAGGTTGTTCGGACTATCCCAGGCTTCATCAAGGCGGAACTTTGCGAACAGATCGGAATGGCCGAGGTAGGGCAGCAGATAGACCCGCCAGCTCAGTTTAGGATTCCCAGCCGCATCAAACTTCGCACGATTGCCGTAATCGCCGATAATTCCAAATCGGCTATACACTTCGTGAAAGTTATGGAACGCCAAGGCAATATCGGACATCCGCCTTCCAAGCAGGCGTTCGTCAGATCGCTTCACGTCGACCGAAGTTCGTCGCGTCCAGTGATTGACGCCATCCGTCACGAGATACTCAAACGAGTCCCAGCCCGCGAATCCAGGATTAGACGTGTATTCAAACGTCCCATTCGCGTTTAACGACAGGAATCCGTTGCTGACACCAGAAACAAGTTGATAAGCCAGCACATCATTGTCGGCATCCACCATGTAATCAGTCAGCGAGGGCACTGGACTGTCATTGGCGTGCAGCGTTCTCCCTGATTCGATCGTGAACATGCTAGTCTGAGTCCAGAACAACTCCGACCGTGGAGTCCCCTCAGGAGGACTGTCGTGATTCGACGGTGCAGCACTTTGGTTGGCGAGAGACGTGCTCCTGGCGGAATCCTGAGCCAGGTTGCTGGCCGCAATGGTCACTGTGGCCGATGTGGACCACGTCTCGCCCGTGGCATTGTTTCGCAGTGTGTATAAAAACTGATCTGTGCCGCTAAACCAGGTATTTGACTGATAACGCACGGCGTCGCGGCCACCTCCGGCACCGCCAACGATCACCTGCGTCGTGCCGAAACGCGGGCTGCTAACTCCGACGATGGAAAAATTACCAGTGCCGACGGAGTCGTTCGCCAACACATTCAGAGTTGCGACAGTGATGTTGTTGGCCTGAAGCGCAGCAGTTGCTGCCGTCGATTTACTAATCGTGGCGTTTCGAATGTGAACTGTGTCGTCGGCGGTGAAGTGGCTTTCATTCACCCGTATCGCAAAACGTATGGACGCAACACCTGGCGGAAGCGAACTCAACGATCGGGTTCCATTCACCCAACTCCCGGATAGCGTGGCTGAATAACTCGTCCACTGGTTTTCGAGCCGCAACTGGTTCCGCAACACCGGAATCAGTTCATCTCCCGCGACCGCATTTCGGACGGCGGTTCCCTGATTGATTGTCGGCCCCGCCCACGGCTGACGCAGAGTAATCACGTTTCCGGAAATTCCGCCAAGATCCCATAGACCGTTGACGACGTCGGTGGCGACGTTGCGAGTGTACGTGTAATCCTCGTAGAGACGACCCGAAGAATCCCGATAGCCGAACCACGCGAATGCCCGAGTTCCGGCGACGTCGACGTTACTCCAGCCGGTCGCATCGGTGAGTCTTATCTCTGTGTCACCTGGCCGCAACGATGCCGCCAATGTCGTGTCCGTTGCTGGGGAGTATCGCTGCACATGATGCGGTTCAATTTTCAGACCGTCGGCGTCGTACGAAACGTAGCCGATCGAATGAGTTTCCGCAGACATCTGTCCCGAATTCATCGTCGTGCCAATCGCCGCCGTAACAGAAAGCGTCACGGGCACATCGGGAGACACGGCAACCTGATTCGATTCGATAGTCTGCCGAGACCGGTTCAGACGGACGTAGCTCTGGTCATCAAACAGAACTAATCGAGAATCCTGCTCGAGTCCCTGATCGTTGACCGGGCCAAACTTAACAGAAAACTTGCCGGGAACAACAGCCTTGATTGTCGGCTGAATGAACTTGGTTCCCGGACGAAATGCCGTTTCGACTGAAACTCCGTTCTGCCAAACACCGCCGCCCAACTTTTCCGTGTATGGAACCCAACTCCAGTCATCCTGTTCAAACCATCCGAGAAACCGGCCGGTTGAAATCGTCAAAGGCTGCACAAGGTCATGCCCCGTTGCATTTCTCACCGCGGTGCCATTGGGGATTGCGGGGCCGGACCAGCTTGAGCGCAGCGTTATCTTCCAAGCACCGACTCCAGCATCAAAAGTGATGCCGCCAACATTCCAAAGACCGTCGAGAAAATTGAACGCGACGTTGCGAGTGTAAGTGTAGTCAGCGTATGGAGTCCCGCTGCTGTCGCGGTAGCCGTACCAGGCAAACGAACGACTTTCTGCCGTGCTACCGAAAGCGTGACTCCAGCCAGTGGCGTCGTTGATGTAGATCGCGGTGTCGCCCGGCTGGACGGCTCGTGCCAGACGAGTATCCACGGCCGTCGAATGCCGCGTCACATGCAGAGAATGAATCAGCTTACCATCGGCATCGTACGAGTAAAAACCAACGGGGTTCAGATCCTCTTCCGTCATGTCGAGCGAATCGATCGACAGGTTATATCGTTGTGTCGGCGACACCTGAATGTGAGCCTGCGTACCAATGTGAAACGCAGTATCTCCCGTCGAATACAACGGCAACCGCATAGTCTGATTGCCGGGCAGATCAACGGACATATCAATGACCGGCTGGCGAACATCCTGCACCGTCGACAACGCTGGAAGTTCCAGAAGTCGTACGTCCTGCCACGTGACAAAGTTATCCGTTTGACCATGCTGATTTGTCACGATGACAGCTCGCACAAAAGCTGTCCCCGGTGCAAACTGCGTCGCAGCATAAGCACCGTTCGCTGCCGTTCCGCCACCGATGATCGCCACGTGTTCGGACGAAGTGAAATCACCAGCCACGGCCGACCGATTCAGTACAATCGATGAATGATCTGCACCAGCCGCTGTCGCATTCCGCACAGCAGTGCCTGCCGCAAGAGCCGGACCAGACCAAGGGGCATTCAAGGAAATCGTGCGAGTTAAAATGTTGACTCCGCCGGGGCTCCACAAACCTGCAGCATCGCCAGTTGCCACATTGCGAGTGTACGTGTAGTTGGCGTATTGCGTTCCAGCTTTGTTGCGGTAGCCGTACCATGCCAACGCTCGAGTCGCTGCGTTGGATGAAGTGCTCCAGCCGGTGATGTTGTTGAGAACGATCTGCGTGTCACCCGGATTCAGTGAGGCTGCCAGAGTTGTGTCTGCGGCTGAGTCGTACTTCAGCACATGTTGCGGCTCAATTCGCAGATAGTCAGAGTCGTATTCTTCAAATCCGAAGGATTGCTGGTTCAGAGGATTGAACCGCATGCCAAAGTTGTCACCCGACCGAGCCCAGCCGGAAAGGCCATAGGTTTTGTTAACATCCACCGCTACGAAATCGTCGGCGATGAGTTTCTGATTGATGCCTGCTGTCTGGGTGACTCGCTGTTGACCAAACGTCGCCAGCCATTCAGGAGCTGCATCGGCATCCCAGTCTCGCTCATGCAGAACACCTAACTGGCCGGGAGTACCAGACTCCACCAACGTAAATGAATCCGGTGTGACTGCACTGAGCAGCGTGCGGAGTTCCAGTGGCTCCACCGCATAACCTCTGCGACGCAGGCGACGTGGAAGGCGCAGCGACCTTTCGAAGCAGAGTTCTCGCATCGCACGGAGCAGGGCGTGACGGCCCGAATTCGAAGAACTCATGCAATGGCCTCTGTGGGAAAGGGCAGAATGCAGGTGGACGTCTCAATATGTCAGGGAGCGACAGCGTACCGACTTTACGCTGCGTAATACACCCGAACAGACCCAAAAGAGGGCAAAGACGATACGGCCCCGACATGAGGACAGGTCGGACTACAGTAGGCTGATCTGCCTCAGATCCGCTTGCCTGCACGTTGCTCAGGGATGTCGAACTGATTCGAGGAGCAGCCTTGGCCCAACGGAGCAGAACTCACATTACGCAAATCGTTGCCCATCAATAACTTCCGGACTTCCTGAATGCTGTGAGGCTCCGGTATTGAGTGGTTCAGCGATGTCAACCCGGAGTTTTGTGCCGTCGAGTTCTATGGGAACACGATCGGCGATCGCTTGAGCATGCTCTGTCGATGAGGCAGGGATGCTGATGCCCGGCCCCCATGATGACTGAGCAGCTCCATGAATCCCTGCCGCACGCAACATGGCGACGAGTCTTCTAATCACGGGATGAGCAAAGATGTCGCCTTGTTCAGATGCATAAAATCGCCCAACAGCATCACCATACTCTTCAATGCTGATGGAGAATCTTTCGAACTCCTCGTTTCGGATCGCCGGCACAAGACAATCATTGATTCGGCTTACCAACGACTCCACCAACGGTTCAGACATGGTGGTTCGTTGATTGAAAAACGAGCGTTCTCGATCCCCACAAAGCCCCTGAGCGTTCGATGGCCGAATCAAGACAAATCGCCACGCTTCTGGCATCGCAATTCGCTCAACTTTTCTTGGCTGCGAGTCGGTATCGGGTAGTCCATGATCAATCAAAAAACCACCATCACGGAATCCAACAGTCCCAATCGCAGATCTCTCCGCACGTTGAGCAAGATCTGCCAGCCGATAAGGGTCATGGACCGCTCGACGATTAGCCAGAAGTTCTGCGGCCGCAGCAATCGCAAGGCCAAGCTGAGTACCGCCGCCGAGCCCCGTGTGAAACGGAACTTCAGATTTCACGGACAGCTCAACAGCCGGTAGCGACAGCGTATGACGAATCTTCTGCAAGAACTCAGCAACACGACATGTCGTCTCCGAAGATGCTGAGATCTGATCAACGGCAGCCGTAGTGTTCCTGATCGCGATTCGCCAGGACGGCTGTTGCAGCATGACTCCAACGCCACCAAATCGCCAACCCGTCTGCGGAGTTCCGCAGATCAATCCGAAGTGCAGTCGAGAT
>CAIJTV010001351.1:0-5750 GCA_903823635.1 uncultured Planctomycetaceae bacterium | reverse complement strand
TCTGGAGCTGATCGACATTTCTTCGGTGGTGTCCGATGAGGCTGGTGAGCTGATCTCACGGCCCGTTCTGGAAGACCGCCTGACGGGCAATCAGTATCTGATGCCTGCGGAACTGACGCTCGTGTCAGAACGTGATCTGACGGTGATGCTGGAGTATTATGGCATCAGCGAATACCGTCTCGAAGACGGGGGTCGCTGGGTCATTCCGGTGAGTCCGGACGAGGGCGTAGGATTCCTGAATCGAGCCTGGTCTCTGACCTACTATGATGACATTCAATCGTATTTCAGATCTGCTGGAGAGACTCAGACTGAGGTCTTTTCTTCGACCGATTTCACCGTGGAAGTAGTGTTGGCGGCGGCTGATCCTTCAACTGGCCGTGACCTGACAATTTCTCTGCCAGACACACGGATCGGAATCTATTACGAGACGGTTACGATCGGTTCTGATGGCAGCGTCACTGTCGTCTCGCCAAGCGTCGTTGAAGAACAACTGCCTGTTGAAGAACAACTGCCTGTTGAAGACCGGTCACTTGTTGAAGAACCGGTGATTTCAGGGGTCGTAGAAGCTGTGGAGACGGAAGGTCCAGAAGCAGCTGTGGCCGGCAGCAGTGACTTCGGCCAATGGTACTCCAACAATCGTGATGCGATTCTTGCAGCATGGTCAAATGCGATCTCTGGAATGGATCTGAATGACAGCACAGTGGATCGGACCGCTGCCCTGTCGCAACTCTGGAATGAGACGCTCAGAAGCCTGTATGGGGCTGAGTTGCCATGGGACGGTGAGACGGTCGTCGAGACCGACGTTGTGGTGACGGAGGACACGGTACTGGCTGATGAGACAGTCGGTGATTCTGTTGTGGAAGAAGTCACGAGCTCGCAGGCTGATACGGTCAACCTTAGCGACACAGGTCTGCGCCCGGTGGTCTATGTGTTCAACGAGTCTCCAGCAGATGGCAGCGTCACTGTTGTTCCACCGAGCGTTGTTGAAGAACAGCTGGCCGTTGAAGATCCAGTGGTTTCAGAGGTCGTAGAAGCAGAGGTCCCGGAAGGTTCTGAAACGACCTTGGTGGGCAGCAGCGACTTCGACCAGTGGTACTCCGACAATCGTGATGCGATTATTGCCGCATGGTCGAATGCGATCTCGGGGCTGGATTTGAATGACATCACAGTGGATCAGACCGCCACACTTTCGCAGCTCTGGAATGAGACGCTCAGAAGTCTCTACGGGGCTGAGTTACCATGGGACGGTGAGACGGTCGTCGAGAACGACGTTGTGGTGACGGAAGATGCGGTGCTGGCTGACGAGACAGTCGCAGATTCTGTTCGGGAAGAAGTCACAACGTCGTGGACTGGTGAAGAGTTCACGGAAGGTTCTGCAACAACCGTGACGGATAGCCGCGACTTCGAGCAGTTGTACGACGGCGATGCTGAGGCGGTCAGTGAAGAGCGTTTAATCGCTGTCAATGACCAGATGATTCAGGGGGCAGAACAAGTTGAAGAACAGAACGAGATTACAAGCTTGTCGTTCAGGCCAGTGAACACTTCCGACCGGTCGCTGAGTATGATGACTGACGTTGACTCGGCGATGGATCGGATTTCCGGATTTGTATCCTTTTCTGAACTACCAGGAGAATCTGATCTGACCGGCGGATCATCGGGTCTTTCGAACGAAATTGATGAGACTTCGTTCCAGGGGGCAGGAGATGATCAGATCGCGATGTCATCGTCGGTTCGTTCTCGCTCGCTAATCGTCAATGGGGAGTTGGAAGTGCTGGATGAGGTTTTTGAGAATCTCAGCTTCCTGTGAATTGATGCTGACTGGTAACAGTAGATTTGGCTGTTTGGCTCTCGCACTGGAAGAGTGCGAGAGCTTTTTGATCACAATACAACTAACCCTCATGCTATGAATATGTAAGTTGTGAGAACGCTCGCGGTGGAGTGGTGACTTGAAGTTTGGTTCCTTTCGCAAATTAATCACTGAAACGATGAGGAGTTATTTACTTCTTGATCGAGAGTTGATTAACGCATTGTGGGAAGCCACTGCGTCAGCTTTGCGACGTCGACGGTTGCGTAGATCCTGTCTGTCCGAAATTCAGTGTTTTGAGTCTCGGGTTGTACTGAGTGGAGATTCGCTGGGCGATGCCTTCAGTGACTCAGTGGTTTGTGACGACAATGCGACGATCCTTCGTGCGACAGAGAGCGGAAACTCTGAGCCCGGCTTTAAGCCGACAGAGTCCGATGAGTGGTTATCTGCCGTAGACGCCAATATGGCGTCGTGGGACGTCACCACTGCGATCCCTGACGGGGATCGCAGTGTCAGTGCAGCAGGCGTGTTGGCCGCCTCTGATTCTGATATGTCAATCATGGACGGGAGGGACTTCGGTCAGTGGTACTCCAGTAATCGTGATACGATTCTTGCCGCATGGTCGAATGCGATCTCCGGGCTGGATCTGAATGACGGCACAGTGGATCAGACCGCCGCACTTTCGCAGCTTTGGAATGAGACACTGAGAAGTCTCTATGGGGCTGAGTTGCCATGGGATAGTGAGACGGTCGTTGAGTCCGATGCTGTGGTGACAGAAGACACAGTGCGAGTTGATGAGACAGTCGATCTGAGCTACACGTCCTTGCGTCCGTTGGTCTATGTTTACAACGAAACTCCAGCAGATGGCAGCTATGGTGGCGTGGCGTCGGAGCTGATTGAGATTTCGTCGTTGTTATATAACGAGGCTAATGAGCTGATCTCACAGCCCGTTCTGGAAGACCGCCTGACGGGCAATCAGTATTTGTTGCCTGCGGAAATCACGCTTGTGTCAGAACGTGATCTGACGGTCATGCTGGCGTCTTATGGCATCAGCGAATACCGTGTGGAAGACCAGGGTCGCTGGGTCATTGCGGTGAGTCCGGACGAGGGCATAGGGTTTCTGAATCGAGCCTGGTCTCTGACCTACTACGATGAGATTCAGTCGTACCTGAGGTCTGCTGGAGAAACTCAGACTGAGGTCTTTTCTTCGACCGATTTCACCGTGGAAGCGGTGTTGGCCGCGGCTGATCCTTCAACTGGACGTGACCTGACACTTTCTCTGCCAGACACACGGATCGGAATCCATTACGAGACGGTCACGATCGGTTCAGATGGCAGCGTCTACGGAGCTCCGCTTCGTGACCCAAATCAATCCTTAACGGATTCAGTGAACCTTCACTCGTCTGAGAGAAACTCACACCGTGGCGAGTCGTTATTGGCTCATGGCGAAGATGATCTCGAGCATCATGATCAGGCGGGAGATAAACATGGACTCGCGGAGATGGATAACCGAGCCAGAGACTTTTCCTTCCCGCGCCCACAGGTGGTTTCAGGTTCTCTCCAAAACGACGTGGCTGACGCGATTGCAGCATCTCTTGATGCGTATCTGACAAACGCTTTTCCTGATATCGATGTCACGCGTTCAGGCGATGTGGCCGGATCGCAATCTCTCCGCCAGGTCGAGGGATTGACCGCATCGGCATTCGGTTATGTTGAATTACCAGGTTCGCGTGCCGCCTTTGCTGAGATAGACGGTGTGCCTTCTCTGTCTCTGATGAATGAGTGCCTCAGGGCGAATTCGTTATTCCCGCGGATCGTCAATGCAGGCTTGAACGTACTATCGGAGAGGACTTCACAGCTACGGCCTTTGCTGTCAGATGAGGCTGAACAGTCGAGATTGTTTTTAGCTTCTTCGGATAGAATTGATTTCAACGCTGCTCCTGCGACCTCGATGATTTCGAGTGCATCACAGGTTTCGTCCCTTTCAGGCATGCCGAAAGAGGAAAGAACCGGTATCAATGGCGCCTCCAATACGACACTGACGTCTGCTCGAAGGCAGGAGTTCGATCAGGAAGCAAGCTCTCAGGCTGGTTCGTCCGCAAGTGCACGTTACGAGAGAATATCCCGGCTTCTACACCGATACTGGAAAGCCCTGAAGGCTCGCTATTCAGGCGCTCGGATGACTGCCAATGTTGAGTCAGCGGACGAAGTGATTATTCCGGAAATGAAAATGCAAAATGGGCTTTCAGCCCAGATTGCCTGTCAACGGATCAGGTATTTCATCGTTGCTCGTGGCCCGCCCGCCGATGATTTACCCCCGGACTCCGAGTGGATTGTTCTTTGCGATGGATCAGATCAGCTTAACAGACTCAGACACGTCATGTCTCCGAGAGGACCGTCACCTGACTCAGCCCAACAGCAAGTTCAGGTGTCTTCTCCTTTTCGGGGCCTCATCTCAGCTGAATCGATATGCTGATAATTTGAAATCAGACTGATTCGGAAAAAGAGGTGGCTCCTGCATATTCTGTGGAGCCCGTCCATGTCTTTAAACTCCGACGATTCTCGTATTCAGAAGTTAATTCACTACCACTATAAGAAAAACAAACATCTGTCCCCTGTCTTCGATGCTGAAGACTTGTATCAGGAAACGTGGATTCGTCTCAATGACTCCTCAGAAACTCCCCCTGCCGTACCGGCTGGGTTGCCTGAGGAGGGTCTTGTTTGTCAGGCGGTTGGCCGCGCTGCTGAAAAAGTTTTTGGGAAGCTCCGAAAACGATCACAGCGGAAAACCGCGGGAGAGGTACGGTTGGAATGTGATCCGGCAGATTGTCTTCCGGACACAGATCTCATACTGGACTTAAGAAAGCAGATCAATGACCTTCCTTCTGATGAACGGTTGGTGATTGAGATGATGCGTTCCGGTTACGAAGGTGCGGAGATTGCAAGTTGCCTCCATGTTTCGCGGATGTCCGTGAGTCGCAGGAAGCACAAGGCACTCCGTCGGCTGCGTGAAGTTTTAGGTGATGAAGCGAGATGAATCAGCCAAAGGTGACTTCAAAAATCTGTGGACCCAGGGAAGGATGCGCTCCAGTCCTGGAGCAAGTGCTTTCCTGTTGGTCCGGTGATTTGAAGAATGAGTTGTCCGAACAGGTTCATGAGCACCTCCTCGGCTGTTGTCGCTGCCTTCGAGTGTGGATTGCACTCGAGGCGGCAGCAGAACTCGCATCTCGTGATGGTCGTAGTTCAAATCTTGCAAGGTGACTGAGATTTCATTCGAAAATCCCGGTCGTCCAATTCAACCCCTGTGGCGAAGAAATTTCGGCACCGGGGTTTGTTTATGCGCCGAAAGCAAATAGAGGTGCATCCGGGTTTATAGTCGGGCTTTTATGGCTCGTTTTCCGGATTGAATCGCGATGTTGGACCGAGAGTTTTTCCACGAGATCCTGGTATTGACGACTCCATGGACAGTTTCAAAAAGTGTCTCTGCGCGAAATGAAGTGCGCGAACTCGCATAGCAAGGTGGCACTGCAGTTTTCGAACCCCGGAGAAGGTTGCTGTGATTAACCGCAAAGCGGTTCAAGAAGGTAAGGCCCATTGTTCGATTTTCATCAGAGCGCACCTCAAGCACATGAATGTGCTGTTGGCTCCGAGATGCGGAGTGCGGCTCCAAGGGAAGCGGCGGGCAGAGTACCAGAGAATCGTATGCCGCTGGTGGGGGATTGTATTGCTGGCTGTTTGCATAGTCTACGTGCAGATGGCTATTCCTCGGCATCGCCCCGAAGGATTGGCTCTGATACGATTGGAGGAGATTCTCGAAATGCAGTGCTGGGGACGATTCACATGCCTTTCAATCGCGTCACGAACAAGCACCTTGTCTGGTGCATACACATCTTGGCGTACGTCTTCAGCCTTCAAGCTGATCAGCAGCAAAGTTTTTGTCGACTCG
>CAIJTV010001350.1:0-3105 GCA_903823635.1 uncultured Planctomycetaceae bacterium | reverse complement strand
GCACGGGTACTGAGATAAGCCTCATAAAGGGGGGCGGTTCGCAAAAGCCCAAAGGCAGAGCTGTGCACGATTGGTTACTGCCCATCTTCTGTGACCATCAAGGCCGTACCGAAGAAAATGCGGACTTATCTCCCCCCTTTTCCTGAATGCACTGAGTCTGATTTTTTGCTTTTACCACGCGAGGCGGTGGACGAGAATCACATTTCTTCCGCCGTCAAAACGCCCCTTCGTGGTTACTCATTATTTTAACAAAAGCGAGAATAACGAGCCCCCGGGCCGAGTTAATCACTAGCTTCCCAGGACGTTTTTCGCCCGACAATATCAGGCCTCGCTCACGGCTCGACAGCTGGCGGCGCGGCTAATGCGGAAGACTCTGACGCAGATTCCTTTCCGGACTCACCCTGTTCGATACCACTTGGCCCGGATGGAGGAGGCCCTACCGGATTGACGGGCATTTCAACGGTGTTACTGCTGCCACCACAGCCCGCTGAAAAGCAAAGACCGAGAGTAAAGTGCGCGTAAGCGAGTACTTTGAGTCGATTTGACATGTAGATCCTCATGAAAGCAAGTGAGTTAATTACTATAAACCCCGAGAGAGCGAAGGGAGCATTCGGACGCTGTTTATGCATTCCAGCAAACAAAGCACCCTTTTGCAGACCTCAAGCAGCGCGTCCTGGAAGAGGTAGTTTCCAAACGGGATACCAAAGTCTCAGCAGTTGCCAAAGGATGCCCGACGGGAATCGACAAATACTTCCATCCCGTCGGGGTAATCCACGAATGTTCCGCCGTCTGAAAGAAACAAGGCGGCCGCTAGAACTCGCCTACGACTCGACCGTCACCCATGGCCGACAGCCATCGGAAAACATTACTGAAATCAATGTTGTTCGAGATGGACCGAACTGACCCGTCCGCCATAGCAAACTGAACAATACCTGTGTGGTAGCTTCCGAATTGATACCAGTCTCCCTCAAATGGCGCTGTCTTGGCAAGCCCCCATGCGTCGGGCATGTGGCCTCCACCCATCCAGGAATGCTGGTAGGCCGGTCCGCCTGTCGCCTCACCAAAGAGGAACGTATTACTAGTGCCGTCTGTGACGTCGCCAAACTTCGCCTTGGTTCGTGATCCAAAGATCCCTTTGCGATAGGCCCAGTTTCCGGGCACATCACCGCCACCACCGGCCACACCCAGATAGCTGGTTGGCCCTGAGACGTTCCATGGGGGACCAAAAAATGAGCCTCCGAGATTTAGGGTGGCCGGCACTGCGGGATTTACCCATGGGTGTATCCGAATAAAAATTCCGGCCGTGGCAGATTCGATATCCGATGGACAACGAAAGGCTGACAGCTTAGCCTGCGAAATCGTCCACGTATCGTCTGCAATTCCATCGTCCCACCAGTTGCTTTCCGCAATGAAGTTCCCGGGAGACGCTGGATCCGGGCGTCGATCCACCCCCTTCCAGACGGCGATTCGCTCATACAGGGCCGATTGCTCAAGTTGCGGCAGGATCTGAGGAAACACGCCCAGCCACTGATGCCCAGCACTAACCGCAGCCGCATTTTGCGGTGACCCAAAGTACCCAGCCGGAAATCGGTTGTGGATGTCATGGAAGTTATGAACAGCAAGTGCAAGTTGCTTCAGATTGTTTTTGCACTGCGTTCTTCGAGCCGCTTCTCGGGCTTGCTGCACGGCAGGTAGCAGAAGCGCAATCAAAATCGCAATAATCGCGATCACAACGAGCAATTCAATCAAAGTAAAACCTCGATCGTTTCGAACTACCCCTACCGGCCTCGTGAGTTTTTTCATGAATTCAGCCTCCTCGTAGAAACAAATTAACAGGAAAAAAACAATTAACGGCAATACTCACTACGCGGGGCGGTGTTTCACCATGTCAGAAGCTGATGTGAAAATTCAACTCTGTCACTCGGTCAACAAGGTCGCGGTCAATACCGTCACCCTTCATGCAACTCGTGTTCCGCGTTGGCGTACATCTCTCCGCACCGATATTTTTTGAGCCTTTCTTGTGAATTTCCAGCGTACTTTTGATATTTTAGGCAATATTGCGTGATTTTTGTTCAGGATTGTCCCCTCGGCGGAGCCAAAAATCCTGCCGAATTGAAAGTGTGGACGTTTCTCGGATTCAACACGAATCAACAGGTGCAACGCCTCGACAGAATCAGATCGGAAGGACGCAACTTGTCCAGAATCGTGTCTGCCGTCAATCGCCTCACCCGTGCTCACATGATGCGCAGTGAGGCAAGTCAGGACTGATTGACTCCCGGCAACTTCAGGGATACGCCAACGCCGGAAAGGAGTCTCTTCAAGATACCTGCAAGGACTTCCGCTTGTAGGCTAGTCAGCATGGCGCAGGTAACCATCTGGAGTTGATCACCGGGCGGTGAGCCATTCTCAAGAGCATTGGGCAAAACCTCCAGTGCTCGGTCAACGATGCTGTGATGCATGTAGGCCGGACCGAGCGGAGCGAGTTCCAAACACCTTTTTCAACGGCCTCCCAAGCTCACCTCCCAAGGCCAATGCGAACGAAACGCAAGTGTGTCGTCGCAACGTCTCTTTGTGATTCTACTGAAGACATTTTTGCCCAAACGGCTGCAATTCAACTGAACCGGAAGTGATTGTGGCAACATGACGTCGGGCGATTACGACTCAGACTCAAGACACGAACGGCAGCCTCGCAAATAATGGCGGCCTTAAAGGCTGAAACTTCGCCCAAGAGTCGGAGCGGGGGGAGCGTACTCCACTGCCCAAAAACGGATGCTGGGGTTCACCGAGCCACAGTCCTCTGCCCCCAATGACTATTTTTTGTGAATGAGCTTTTGCAGATAGTTCAACAGCCGCTCGGTTGAATTCTCCAGGCTCAATTCCAAAGCTCGCACACGTGCCGCCGCGGATATTGCCTCAAGTCGTTCTAAGTCACTCAGGAGTGAAATAGTGTTATGAGCCATCGCGGAATAGTCCCCGGATGGCACCAGATAGCCACTGACTCCATCAACAACTTGTTCGATGTTTCCACCTGCGGCGGCCGCAATGACCGGTGTTCCGGAGGCGAGGCTTTCCATAATCCCGGCCGAGAAATTTTCCGTCGTGGAG
>CAIJTV010001349.1:0-3653 GCA_903823635.1 uncultured Planctomycetaceae bacterium | reverse complement strand
GACTGGCGTCTGTTCTTTCTCTACCGCGATCGCCTCGAAAAAGTGACGGCGGAAGATGTGACTCGTGTCGCTGCCACCTATCTGGTTCGCAATAACAGAACAGCCGGCGTCTATGAACCGACGAAGGAAGCTCAGCGAGCAACCATCCCGGCAACACCGGATCTGGCCGCGATGATTGGCGACTACAAGGGCCGATCCGATGTGGCTCAGGGTGAAGAATTCGATGTCGATCCGTTGGCGATCGAAAAGCGGCTCGCTCGTTCGACATTGTCGTCCGGAATCAAAGTCACGCTGCTCCCAAAGAAGACTCGCGGATCCATCGTCAATCTGCGACTCAATTTTCGATACGGTAATGCAGAAGCTCTGAAGGGACTGGCCGTTGCTGCCGAGCTGATGCCGCAGATGCTGAATCGCGGCTCAGAGAATATGACGCGTCAGCAGGTCACGGATGAACTCAATAACTACCGAGCTCAGTTACGGGTTTCTGGAACTCCTGGCGTCTTGTCAGTCTCCGTACAGACAAGCCGTGAGAACGTCGCGAAGGTTCTGGACATCGTGAAGGAGATTATGAAGCATCCGCTTTTCCCGAAAGAAGAGCTGGAGATTATCCGCGAAGAGCAGATTGCTCAGATTAATCAGCAGATGTCCGATCCAATTGCTTTGGCGATGACAAACGTCAGCCGCAAAATCTCACCTTATCCGGCTGATGATCCTCGCTATGTGCCAACCATGGACGAAGAAGCTGAACGCGTGAAAGCGGTCACTGTCGAACAGATTAAAGATGTCTATGCCCGCATTTTGTCCTCGGCTGTCGGCGAGCTCACCATCGTCGGTGACTTCGATCCGGAGCAGTTGCTGCCCGCCATTGATGAGTTTACTCAGGGGTGGTCTTCCGACGTCAAGTTCGAGCGACTGGCTCGCGTTTCCGTGAACAACGAGAAGGGCGATCGTGAACAAATCCTGACGCCGGATAAGCCGAACGCTGCTTACATCGCAGCAATGACGATCCCGATGCGAGATGATCATCCTGACTACGCGGCTTTGTCGATCGGAAACTTCGTGTTGGGAAGCAGCGGTCTTTCTTCACGACTGGGTGATCGGTTGCGACAGAAGGAAGGACTTTCGTACTCCGTGCAGTCCAGCCTGCAACCGTCCGCTGTTGATGAGCGAACGACGTTCTTCCTGTTCGCGACCTCCAATCCGGACAATGCTCCCAAGGTCCACGAAGCCATTCAGGATGAACTGAAAAAGCTGCTGGAAAACGGCATTACTGCGGAAGAACTGGAAGCAGCCAAAGCCGGTTATCTTCAGGAACAGCAGGTCCAGCGTACGGAAGATCGAGCCATCGTGCAGACGCTTGAATCGTATGCATTCATTGGTCGCGATATGAAATTTGTGGCGGAGTTCGAAGACAAGATCAGTAAGCTGACGGTCGAAGAAGTGAACGCTGCACTGAAGAAGCATATCGACCCCCAGCGCTTGTTTATTGTTCAGGCCGGCGACTTTAAAGCTGAGGAGCAGAAGTAGAGAACAAGGTCAAAAGAACAAGTTAGTAGCGGAGGCAGGATTCGACGTATCATCCGGCTGCAGCTTTTCGGAGCGTGACGCTTTTGTGAGCCGATACGGCAGCGATGGACTGCCGTATCGGCGAACAGCGATTTCGCTTTTTCAGCCGCCGATGAGGTCACGATCGCAATGCTTTCGCTTATCATCAAGCCGTTCTGCGGCTCACCTAAGGACACGATCCAATGAGTATGTGGCGCTGGAGTCAGAAATTCGACGCTCTTCCTGAATCTGCTCAGATCACACTGGGTGAAGGGAACACGCCGCTGGTGAGATCTCGCAAAATCGGTCCGGAGGCTGGTCTGAAGAATTTGTTCTTCAAGCTGGAATGCTGCAACCCGTCGGGCTCTTACAAGGATCGCTTCGCTTCGTCGGCGATTTCTCACATGGTGGCCAACGGTCAAACGCGTTGCATTGCCACATCCAGTGGTAACACCGGAGCATCGCTGGCCGCGTATTGTGCTGCCGCAGGAATCGACTGCCGCATCGCGATCGTCGAAGGAGCGCCGCTGGGGAAACTGAAACAGATGATGGCCTACGGGGCGAAGATCGCACGTATTCGACGGTTCGGGACCGATCCCACCATTTCTGAACAGGTTCTCAGTCGATTATTGGCGATCGGTCAACGTCCCGGAAACGCTCTTCAGATCAGCGCGTTTGTGTACAGTCCGGCGGGAATGTCGGGAGTTCAGTCGATCAGTTTTGAGCTGGCGGAACAATCTCCGTCGTTGATCGATCACGTCTTCTGTCCGGCAGGAAGTGGTGGACTTTGTATCGCAACGGCTCGCGGATTTCAGCAGTTGGTTATCGACGGAGTTCTCTCGAAACCAGCGGCGGTCCATTGTGTTCAGCCGGAGGGAAACAACACTGTCGCCGGGCCGTTACGACAGGGTTTGCTCAAAGCTCAAACGGTCATGTGTACGACAAAAATCAGTGGCCTGCAGGTCGCGAGCGTGATTGACGGAGATATCGCCGTCACCGAATGCCGTGCGACTGGTGGCACCGGACATCTTGTGGCTGACGACTATGTCTGGGCTCTACAGAAACGACTAGCGCGAGAAGAAGGTGTGTTCTCGGAACCCGCAGGCGTAGCCGCATTGGCCGGAGCACTTCAGGCTGCGGCCGCTGGCGAGATAGATCCCGAAGCAACCGTTGTCTGTCTCGTGACCGGCTCTGGGTTTAAAGATGACGCAGCGATTGATCGCATGAACGCCAACGATGACTGCCCAACGATCGACGCGGATCAACTGGATGAGTGGTAAGCATCTGGCATGGCCTGCGTTCTCCGGGGCGAACTCGTCGCCCGTTACACAAGCCAGCGTTTTCCAGTAGGGTGTGACAAGCCAGTAGGGTGTGACAAGTGAGCCCAAGCGAACGCAGGCTCACCATCTGCACTGACAAGCTCATTTCCGCGGCGATCGCAGTGACTTCAAATCCTTCCATTCGCTTAACGGCAATGATGCGCAGGATTTCGTCCGGAAGGGCTTCGATTCGCTCACGACACTCGCCCACGAGTTCGTCGCTGTTCGTGAGCGTTCTGAATCGCCCCGCTTCTTCAGCTCGAAAGAAGCTCTTCATGGCGCTCTGAGCAATATCTTCCTCATTCGCAACTCGCTGATCTTTCACGACGATTCGACCGCGAGCATACGTCACGATCCGCTGGAAATCGAGTTTCGGTTAACTCTGAATGTGGGGTAATCCCTGTCGAAAAATTCAGACTCCGTTTGAGGCGAATTACCATGGGGCCTGTCATCCAGACGATTTCAGGATACGAAAACTTCTCAATTCAGTTCGTGTTGTGATGTAGAATACTCGCCAGTGTGACAACCAACGTGAGTTGCGGGCAGCAGCGAAGTCCGGCCCAGCAGACAGAACCAACCGAATTTCGCCGCCGTCACTGCAATTTCTCAATCGGAAAACATCCGTGAAATGCCGGCCGTTGTCGCGTATCATAGGGGCGATCATCGGGCAAAGCCTGAACCCGTCATAGGTTGATGCTGGCCGCCAGTGATACTGAAGACCGCCAAACGCCGACTATCACAGATAACGTGACTATCACAGAAAGAGATCACTGTGCAACGCCCTCATGG
>CAIJTV010001348.1:0-4868 GCA_903823635.1 uncultured Planctomycetaceae bacterium | reverse complement strand
GGCCGCATTTCACTTTGCTCTGGGATTCACCGTGCCGGACGGTTACGAGTTTCACAAATCGAATAACCCTCGATCGCTATTCGCCTGGAACCTCGTTCGCATCGCCTTCGACCGAATCGCCACAACAGATCTGAACGAAGTCGTTGCTGAGTGCGACGACAATGAGTGTGAGGCGAAGCATGAGTTCTGAAGGAAATGCCGCTGAGGACACGGATGTGATTGAAACAGTGACGAAGTTCTCGCAGGTCAGTCTTTTTTTACGTTCCGTTTCTCACCCGGCAATATTCGTCGGGACCACCGCATCTACTCTCGACCAGTGCAAGTACAGCAAATAAATGAGGTTATGCCGCGATGAAGTTTTACACCACATCTGAAGTTGCAACGATTCTGGGCATCTCAAAGGGAACCGCAGTCGGCCTTTGCAATGACGGCCTATTGAAGGCCGTCAACATTGGACGCTGCAATTCAAAAAGGAAACGTTGGCGAATCAGCGAGGAAAGCCTCGAAGCCTTCGTTCGAGATCGCGCAAATCCGACAGCAAAAGAAAAGCAGGTGACTGCTCGTGGACGTTTGATCCAGCGGCCAGTACGCGATTACTTCGCTTGAGTTCCGGCGACTTCTGGTGGGAACATCCAACCATGAACGTGGTTGGATAAGTCAATCAACCGCTTCCTAAAGAATGAGATATCAGACAAGGCCACCTCAGTAACTGTTTTCTCGGTCAGGTATCTACTCCCGATCCTATGCGTATCGTGTTTCGATGTTACTTGCCGCCAGCTTTCTTTGCTTTTCGCTTCACGGGCTTCTTTTTCTTCTTTGGAAACAGCCATGCATGAACATATTGGCCAACGTCAATCAATCGCTGGTCTTCAATCCCCTGGCGATAAACCGCGGCCATGGATTCATCGGCGTGGCCCATAATGTAGTCAACGGCAACCTGATCCTTGGTTCCTCCAGCCACCGTCTCGAATGTTCTCCGCAGTGAATAAAAGCCCCTGCCATTCCGGGAGACTTTGCAGGACGCGCACAGCTTCGTAAACATCTTCGTAATGTTGTCGCACGTGTAAGTCTCGCCAGACTCCTTGACGACTTCCCACCAAACAGGCTTTCCGTGCGAAGTCAAAAAGCAGAGTGCGTCGTCTGCCTCATCCTTTGCAATCGGCCGCCGCAATATCGCGGCCCGTATCGCTTCGATCGTCTCTGGCCACAATCGAAAGCGCCGTGGAATCCCGGTTTTCTCACGTGCCAAGTCGTACCATCCCGATTGAACATTCAGGAATGTGGTCGACAGTCTTCCGCAATCCGCATTCCCAATGCCGCCATTGATTCCCAGGAGGATGCAGGCCTTGAGCCATCCGTCGGACGCCTTCAGCAGCTTCTGGATTTCAACGGCTGAAAAGTCGAGTTTGCCACCTCGCGCCGCTTCTTTCTTTTGCTGTTCACGCCGCGAAACGGTCCTACTCGGTTTACGAAAGTCGGGCCCGAAGTTCGGCATTGAGGGAATCAGCTCAGATTCAAACGCCCATTTGAAGGCGGTCCGGATTCGTTGAATCTCGTTTCCAGTCTTCTCCGCACCCCATGTTGCCGGGAAGGCTGCTTTGTAGGCCGAGAAGTCAGAGGCTCTCAAAGAACCCGCCCGGGTGAACTTACCGAAGTGCGCCATGAATCTCCGACAGGACTTCAGGTTATCGCTGAAATGTCGTCTGGTGACCTCTCCGGAGTCAACACGCCGCTGCTGCCGCTCGAGAAAGAGATTGCAAAGATCGTACGCTGAGAGTTCGGTAGACGACACCAGTGCGACACCCGTTCTCCGGGGATCTCGACCAGCTTGAATTTCGTCCACTTGATCGAGATACTTCTCGAGTGCAGTCTCATGATTCGACCAAACGCCGAAGAACCAGATCTTTCCCTTAATTTTCTTGGCCCATTGGCCGTTCTGGTGGGCAAATAAAGGGAATTCCTTGTAAGGTTTCTCTGGCTTTGTGTCTGGTTTCGTTGCCATCTGGTTTTTCGCTTCAGGTGTCGTTGCGGGTGTCGTCTCACTGAAAACCGCCGCCCTAAAGCATAAAACCCAAGTGTTTTCAATACAAGTCTCGGTAGCTCAATTGGATAGAGCGTCGGCCTCCGAAGCCGAAGGTTGCAGGTTCGACCCCCGCCCGAGACATTTTAAAAGCCAGTAAATTTCGCTGTTTTTGTACTCACGTCGAAGTTCTGCCTTGGTTCTGTACTCAGCGACTGTACTCACCAGCTTCCGGCGATGGCTTCGGGGCTCTTTTGCTCATCAAATCGTCCACACGTGAGACTGCTTCGTTCTCGGCGTTTCGCAACAGGTGCGAAAAAGTGTTCGCACTGGTCGAGAAGTCCCGGTGCCCCAGGCGTTTCTGGATCAATTTGAGATCCACACCAGCCGCGAGCATCAACGATGCCTGAGTGTGCCGCAGATCATGAAACACGAACGTCTCCGGAATTCCTGCAGCCTCTCTGATCGGATACCAAACTTTTCGGTCAAAATTTGAACCACGCATGTACCCGCCACGAATGTTGGGAAATACGATCGGTACCTGCTCCGGCTCAAAGCCTTCGTCGAGCGCTGTCGCCAGCCTGCATTTTCAATGCATCCAGAGCCTCAGAGCCCAGCGACACGATGCGTTTTCCCGCTTTGGTCTTCGGCTCCTTCAGTGACAGGCCATTGAGCTCCTGAAGCGTTCGGCGAACCACCAGGACGCCCTCAGACAGATTTACAGCCCACCTATGCAAAGCGAATAATTCACCTTTCCGCAATCCCGTCAACGTCCACCAAGCGTTATCAACTGTACCGAGGATGCAACGACGGAGATCAAAGAAGACGCAACAAGCCACGGTGATCCGGCTGACGATGCGAACGACAACACAGTACCGGGTTCGTCGGCATAAAGTGGCATAGTCTTTAAATCGGCACTTGAGCGTACAGGTTGGCAGGTTACGTTGAGCCAACTACCTGCCTGAACGCATCAAGAAATGTCACCGGCTCCTGAGCGCCTGATAAAGTGATCGCATTGTTGATGATGAAAAATGGAACCCCAGTTACCAGATGTCGCTGAGACAGTTCTCGGGCGTTTGAGATCACGTCCATTCCTTCATCGCTGCCAAGCATGCTCTCAGCAACCTTACGCTCCAAGCCCGCTTCAGAAACAACGTCAATGAGTGTTTGATGATTACCGATATCGCGGCCCTCATTGAAGTAAGCTCGGAACAGTGCCTCAACCACGGCATTCTGACAGCCATGTTGATCAGCAAGCCAGATAAGTCGGTGAGCATCCACCGTGTTTGGCGTTCGTTCAGTTTTGTCGAATGCGAAATGAATTCCCTCAGACTCACCAACAGCAATGACTTTGGCATCCAGTTCCAGTGATCGCTCCCAACTGCCGAACTTTCGTGTCCGATATTCTTTGCGGCTGATCCCTTCTTTCGGCATCGTGGGATTGAGTTGGAATGGGTGCCAATGAACCTGAACCTCGTGCTGACCCTCAACGGCAGAAATCGCCCCTTCAAGCCGCCGCTTGCCGATGTAGCACCATGGACAGATCACATCAGAAATCACATCAACAGTCAGGATCATTTCAACTCTCTGTTCATCGATAAAAGTCGATCCAGTTTATCGTGATCGACTTCGGATTGCCTCCAAGCAGGGCTCTGGGCAACTGCATCTCGAAGTAGCCATCATCCAACGGCATGCCCTTCGTTGGTGTCCCGTCCTTACCGATCAGAAGAATCTCCATCCAATACTGACTCTTGGAATCCAGCGGTGAATCTTCCTTGCCATCCTCCCAGAGTCGCACAGTGTTATCTTGACTCGACACCGCAGCTTCCAGGGAGTTCATGCCATAGCTGATTTTTAGGCCCTCCAGGCCCTTCAGGTGTAAACGCAGGATCACGGTGTCTGGCCACGTTTCATCACTACGATCAATTACTGCCTGACTGATTCCAAATGGGCTGCAAACAGAAATGACGGCCTTGTCGTTTTTGACCGTGGCTTCAATTTTGTCGTTGTCACGTTTCGTTGTGATCTTGAAAGGCGATTCGTCCACAGCACTCGCACAACCAACACTCAGCAAAGTAACAACGAAAATTGCCAGATATTGAATCATCACCGTCATCCCTTCATGATTTTCCTGAACGTCAAGTTGATGCGTTCACCGACAACCTGCTTTGTCTTCGGAACTTCATGTTGCCAGAACTGCTGCATGGTTCCAGCCATGATGATGAGAGTCCCATGTCCTGCCAGGAATGTCTTCGTCTCTCTGGTGACATTGTGCCTGATGCGAAACTTTCGGGTCGCTCCCAGGGATAGTGAACCGATCACATTGCCCATTTCCGGTTCATCATCCGCGTGCCAACCCATGCTATCCGATCCTGAACGGTAGCGGTTCAAAAGACAATAATTGTATTCACCCTGAACTGCTTCGATCTTCTTCTTGATCTCCAGCAGCATCTTTGTCCACGGCAGAGCGACATTCTCAACGCCGGAATACTTGTAGGTGATGCCCTCATCGCCGTATGACGCGATCAATCTGGGCTGCATGTAACCGAAGATTCCGGGTTTCTGTTCCCACTGGCAGTGGTCCCTGAGGTTTTCAAAGTAGCGACCAGCATGACTGGCCGTCAGGAAAGCATCGTCGTAGAGAAGCAGCCCGCCGTCTCTGAGTTCGATTCGTTCCTTGATTGTCACTTCTCTGCCTCCCAGTCTCCACGCCAGCTTCTCCGTGCAGTCATCGATGCAACACTGCTGACGTCCCGTTGCATCACTGCAGCAGAATCTCGGGCAAACTTCTTCTGCAGTCTGCGAACAACTGGATACCCAATGCGAGCCAGCACGTGATGAGGGCGAG
>CAIJTV010001347.1:0-2413 GCA_903823635.1 uncultured Planctomycetaceae bacterium | reverse complement strand
GGTGTCTGCTGCTGCTCAGGCCGGTGATCACTACTACTTTCCGGGTTATGCTTTCGCCGCTCCGCCAGTGGTTTATGCGGCACCGGTTGTCAGCTATCAGCCGGCTTATGTTGTTCCATCAATGTCGGTCGTTTCTGTTCATTCCTATCCGGTCAGCACTGTCGGTTATTCAACATCGTACTATGCACCGATGGTGCCAACGGTTGCGGTTGCACCGTCACCATTTGCTGCTTACTACGGAGCACCGGCTGTCGTCGCTCCAGCGGCCTACGCGGTTCCCGGTTACTATCGTCGCCACGGTCACTTCCGTCGTTACCGCGGCGTGGAAATTGAGATTGAACGCGATGGCGACATCGAGATTGATTACCGGTAGTCGATCGGTCAGTTTTTGATTTATCGAAAGGTTTGAGTTGTCTGCGGATGGCTCGAACCTTTTTTTGTGCCGATTGTTTTGGACTGCGGCAGCCTGCTGCCGCTTTCGGTGCAGGCAGCCTGCTGCCAAACTATTATCGTGAGTCTTTTACGAATCGAGCAGTGCAGGAAAAGTTGAGCCACTGCAGGCTGTGGATCGGAAAGCTGCAGCGGGCTGCAGCAGTCCAGGCAAGAATAGGCCAGGTTGCGGGAGAGTTTGATGTCGCGAATCGTCTGGATGCTGCAGATTGTTGCATCTTTGCTTCTGATGAATCCCGGGGCTGCTAAGGGAGAATCGTTCGTCTTCGTGAGTCTGTTGCAGGAGCGGAAGATTGTTACGTTTCAACGTACGGTTGATTCCGGGGAACTGCGGCGAACTGAGGTTACGGAATGCAGTGCTGAGCCCGCGTATCTGACAGCCTCGAAGGACGGGCGAGTTTTGTTTGTGTCTTATCGAAGTTCCGGGCAACTGGCCTCGTTCAGAATTGATGCTGCGACAGGAAAACTGAATCTCATCAATGTGGTTGAAGGCGGGGAGGATCCGGCGTTTCTTGTGCCGGATCGAACCGGACGGTCTCTGCTGACGGCCTACTATGTCAGCAATAAGGTGACCGTTCATCGTGTGGATGCCGAAGGCCGTCTTTCGGAGAAACCTGTCTGTTCATTGCCGACCGCCGCGAATGCTCACGGGGTCGCGATCGATACGAGCAATCGATCTGTGTATGTGTCGCATACCGGAGCCAATCAAATCAATCAGTTTGGGTTCGATCAAGAGACCGGAATCCTTACGCCTCTTGATCCACCATTCGTCACGGCCAATGCGATCCAGAATCCTCGACACATTGTGATGCATCCTTCCGATCGCTGGGCCTATTGCAGCAACGAAGCGGGAGGCAGCAAAGAAGACGGAGCCTCCATGTATGCACGGGACGCAAAAACCATGCAGTTGAAGCAGGAGCAGTCTGTGCTCTCTCTGCCGGAGAAGTTTGATGCGAATCAAAACTCGACGGCCGAATGTTTACTGACTCCGGACGGGAGTTTTCTGTACGTTGCGAATCGAGGACATAACAGCGTCGCCGGTTTCTCGGTCAATCAGTCCAATGGCCGCCTGACACGAGTTTCCATTACTCCAACCGAAGCCGTTCCGCGATCCTTCACGATCAGTCCGGACAGTCGACATCTGTACGTGGCCGGTGAAGCCAGTGGGCGAGTGGCTTCGTATGCGATTCAGTCCAATGGAGAACTGAAACCGCTGGCCGTCGTAGATTCTGGGCCCATCTCATGGGCGATCGTTGCCGTCGATGTTAATCGCTGAGAGTGCCTGTTATCGGCACTTCAGTGCGAACTTACTTGCAGCGAAATGCATACAGACCAACGTCGGTGCGAATCAGCATCTGGCCATCGGCAATGACGGGAGTCGCCATGATGCGTTCCTTGAAGTCGTAAGATCCAAGCACGCTCCAGTCACGCCCTGCTTTCAGAATTGTGACGACGCCACCTTCGCTGATCAGATAAACCTTGCCATCACCGGCAACGATTGATGCATAGTAGTTGCCTCGACCAACCGCCCTGCCCTGCTTCAACATCTCGCCCGTATTGGAATCCAGGCTGGTAATGATTCCGCTGTCCTTCACCATATACAGAACACCATCGTACACCACAGAGCTTGGCACCGTCGGCAGGCTGCGCTGATAAGTCCAGTTTACGTTTTCCGCAGGCAATTCACCGCGAGTTCCAGGGCGAAGAGATGCGGCCACGTTTTGAGCACGCTCGAACACCATCGCATGCTTCTCCCACTCCTTCTGATCCAGTCTTTGGTTCTGATTCAGATCAATGCGGAAGAATCGTTCGAGGATCGCATTCCCCTCGGGCAATTCATCTTTGCCGATTTCTGTGTCGCTGTTCTTATCCAGCGTTGTCAGCGCGGTTGCGAATGGTTCCATCCGGATGCGATCATCGGCATCTCCGCCCGGAGTCCACGTGGCAAAATAGATCTCTCCGT
>CAIJTV010001346.1:0-2546 GCA_903823635.1 uncultured Planctomycetaceae bacterium | reverse complement strand
TAGCACGCTGCCTTCAACGAAAGCCCCCTCATCCGGCCTATCGGCCACCTTCTCCCCCGAGGGGGAGAAGGGACTGCGTTCAAGAGACAAACATTGATCAATAGGCAACTTCAGTGAATCCGAATCTTCAAACATGGCACTGTCCAGTTAGGGTCGGGGTCAAAACAATATCCGTGAATTGTGTGCCTGCGTTCGCTGGGGCGAAGTTGTCACACCGTAGAAATCTCTGCGTTTGTTTCTATCTTTAGAATCCCAGATGTTGGTGTCAGACTCATGTCCACTTCACCGATGATTCAATTCGAATCTGTGACCAAGCTGTACGGTCGAGTTCTTGGTGTTAACGACATCACGCTTGAACTGTCGCCGGGGGCCTATGGTCTGCTGGGGCCGAACGGGGCTGGCAAGAGCACGCTGCTGAATCTTCTGACGGGACAATTATTGCCGACGCGAGGAACAGTCAAAGTTCTGGGACTGAATCCTCGCAATAATCCTGAGTTGATGCGTCGCATCGGATTCTGTCCCGGCTTCGAAGGCATGTATTCTTCGACCAATGCTGTGGAATGGGTCACGTATCTTCTGGAGATGCAGGGGTTTACTCGTGCGAAAGCAAAACATCGAGCGATCGACTGTCTGGAAATGACCGGTATGGTCGAAGGCATGTACCGCCCCATCTCGACCTATTCACGAGGCATGCGGCAGCGCACGAAGCTGGCTCAGGCGATTGCTCATGAGCCGGAGTTGTTGATTCTGGATGAACCCCTGAGCGGGCTTGATCCCGTTGGTCGCTCACAGATGACCGATGCCCTGCGGCGCTGGATTGATTTGGGACGCAGTGTGATTATCGCCACGCATGTGCTGCATGAAGTCGAAGCGCTGACTCAGTCGTTTTTGTTGATCTCCGGAGGTCGAGTGCTGGCGTCAGGGACGGCGGCCGAAGTTCATGAACTGCTTTACAAGGTTCCAATGGAGATTCAGGTGCGATGCAGTGACGGACGTGATCTCGCAGCACGACTGCTGCGAGAAAACCTGGCGGATGCCGTACGAGTCTCCACGTTGAGTCAGGGTGAGACTGTGAATATCACCACCCGCAACGGCGCTGTTCTGGCGGAGCGAATTTCGGTGTGGGTACGCGAAGACGGTTTGAAGATTTTTGAGATGAAGACGGCAGATGATTCTCTGCAGTCGTTGTTTAATTCTCTGATGAAGATTCATCGAGGTGAGTTGTGAATGCGCTACGAGCCGTGTTCATGCATGAGTGGAAGCGATCGTTGACGGCCGGACGCATTGTCTGGTGGTTTGTGATGGCGATGTTTCCGGCTGTCCTGACAATTCTCATTCGCGCGATCCCCGGATTTGAGCGCCAGATTCAAGGCGAAGAGCGAGACAACTTCTGGTCGATGACGCTCTATTTCCTTGTCCCTTGTGTTTGCTCGGCCTTAAGTGTTCTCCTGACTGCGGGCCCTGCAGTTGCGGCGGAACTGGAGCAGCGGTCGTGGGTGTATATGGCGACGCGGCCGAATGGCATTTTCTGGCTGCTGATCGGCAAGTATCTGGTGGCTGTCACCTGGGGCTTTACGGCAGCCGTTGTGGGAGCAACCACCTCGATTGTCTTTGCCAATGCCGTGACTCCTGTGCAGATCTGGATTGGCCTTGTGGCTCTGAGTTTTCTGTCGTGTGTTTCGTATTCCGCGGTCTACCTGCTGGTCGGAGTGATTTCTCCCAAGCGGGCGATGGTGTTCTGTGTGATGTATACCGGCTTCGTGGAAGTCGTGCTGGGCTTTATTCCAGCGTTAGTGAATCGACTGACAGTCCAGTTTCGGCTGCGGTCCTTATTGGTGCAGTGGATGCCATTAAGCGATGAAGTCCGTCAATGGCCGTCGTTCTCTTATGTCTTCGGAGAAGGCTCGGCGTTTCTACACTGCTTCTGGTTGTTGACGCTCGTCGTTCTCTTCCTTACGGCGGCGTTGACGATCGCTCATCGCAAGGAATTCACCACGGCCGCTGAGGGTGACCTGTGAGGATGGGGTTCGAAATAGTATCCGTGAATGGTGGGCCCCCGCATTTGTCACACCCCACGAAGTCCAGCGTTTTCTGTAGGGTGTGACAAGTGAGCCTCAGCGAACGCAGGCTCACCAGTTGAGTCTCCAATTGATTCACAGTCGGAAGCTTTTTCGGGACTGCTCCTAACTGAACAGCGCCATGTTGCCCCCTCTCCCTCGATTTTTTGCGGAGAGTGAGCGTGTTGTTAGATGGCAGGATGCACGCAAAAAATTGGGGGAGAGGGCTGGGGTGAGGGGGCATGGCGGTGTCCAGCTGACTGGACAGCGTCATAATTGAAGAGTGGGAATCACCGAAGTTGCCTATTGATCAATGTTTGCGGCGTGAACGCAGTCCCTTCTCCCCCTCGGGGGAGAAGGTGGCCGCCAGGCCGGATGAGCGACGGTCTTAAATTGGTACAAGTAACGGATTCAAAAAAAGACATTTTTGAATTCCTTTCGGTGTGGCAGATGTGTTTTGCGGGGTCGTGTTTTCTGGCGGAGACGTTG
>CAIJTV010001345.1:0-5155 GCA_903823635.1 uncultured Planctomycetaceae bacterium | reverse complement strand
CGGCCGTCTGTGGCGGAATTGCCGGAGCAATCACCGGCGTCCTGGCGACTCGCTTTCGCATCAATGGACTGCTGGCCGGTATTCTGGTGATGACGGCTTTGTATTCGGTCAATCTGCGAGTCATGGGCCGCAGCAATATTCCGTTGATGAATCAAAAGACCGTCCTGAGTCCTATTCAGGCAATGGCCGGTATCGACGATCGAATAAATCTTGGTTTGTGGACCGCACAAACTCAGGATTTCTACACGCTGATCACGATTGTGCTGGCGACGATCGCCGTAGCCGTCACGTTGACTCTGTACTTTAGAACTCAACTGGGTCTGGCCATGCGAGCCGCCGGTGACAACATCGACATGATCCGTGCTTTGGGCGTTGACGTCGGCTGGATGACAACGCTCGGGCTGGCTCTGGCAAATTCTCTGGTAGCCTTGGCCGGAGCGTTGCTCGTTCAGTATCAGGGCTTTGCTGACGTGCAGATGGGCATTGGTATGGTCGTGTGGGGTTTTGCGAGCGTCATCATTGGCGAATCGCTTGTGCGAGGTCGCAGCGTGGGTCTGTTGATCGGTGGAGCGATCATGGGATCAGTGCTGTTTCGCCTGCTGGTCGCGATCGCACTCCGCTGGGGCTTGAATCCGAATGACCTCAAGCTGGTCACCGCCTTATTCGTTCTGGGCGCGTTGGTACTTCCCGATGTTCTGGCCCGCTTAAAATCACGTAATGTGCAATCTCGTAAAGCGGCTTCAAGGTAACCGGCGATGCTGACACTGACTGATATCCGCAAGACATTTCACGCCGGGACACCGAACGAGGTGCGAGCTCTGCAGGGCGTGAACCTGAAAATTGAGCAGGGTTCGTTCGTTGTTGTGATCGGCACGAATGGCTCGGGCAAGTCGACGCTGCTCAACGCCGTCGCCGGAGCGTTCTTCGTTGACGAAGGCCGAATTGAATTAGCCGGCAACGACGTCACTCGCTGGCCCGAACATCGCCGAGCTGTGCATATCGGTCGAGTCTTCCAGAACCCATTCACCGGCACCGCTCCGAATCTGTCCATCGCCGAGAACCTGGCACTCGCCGAACGACGTGGTCAATTTCGCGGTCTCGGCTGGGCTCTGAAGCATCGCAGCATGGACGAGCTTCGCGAGAAGGTCAAAGAGATGGGCCTTGGGATGGAAGACCGTCTGAGCAATCAAATCGGCAGCCTCTCCGGCGGCCAGCGTCAATCACTGACCCTGCTCATGGCCGGCCTGCGACGTCCGGACCTGTTATTGCTCGATGAACACACTGCCGCCCTGGACCCCAAATCCGCCGACCAGGTGATTCGACTCACGGAAGACATGGTCGCCAAGAACAAACTTACCACCATGATGGTCACCCATTCGATGCAACAAGCGGCATCGCTTGGAGATCGCCTCATCATGATGGTCCGCGGCCAAATCATGTTCGACTTCCGGGGCCCTGCGAAGGCTCGTCTCACTCCCGAGGCCATTCTCCACAAGTTCGAAGAAGTCCGCCGCCTCGACCGCCTTGATAAATCCACGGCTGAGCAATTGCGCAGGGTTTATGTATAAGAGGTTACATGCCGAGTGCGTTGACAGCTGTGCTTCATGGGGATGTGTTTGGATGGCCCGCCAAAATACATCTCTCTCTTTGGACTGCGGCAGCAGGCTGCGGCAGTCCAAGTGGAGATTGTTGATAACGAAAATGGTCTCTCCGCAGGCGAGTGCCCGTGATTGATTCCGCAGGAGGGTTCGGAATTCGGTGTTCTTCTGCAACTGAACACTGACGACGGAAACTCTCCGGCCATTAAGCCACAAAGCGGAAAACATTAACGCACGATCTCTACGTCGGGTAATCCCCTCGACCATGGAGCGCAATTCATGCACCATCAAAGAATGCTGCCACCGCAACGTTTGATGAAAGTATTCGAAGCCGTTGGTTAGAGCCGCTTGCCGGTTGGGCGGGACTTGAAATTAATGATGGCGAGGGATGGGCGGTTTGCGGCGGTTGGGGTTGGGTGTGGTTTGGGGAATCCGAAGCACTCCAATTGAACTGCATTCGCTGGCGCGATGGCAAATCGTCAGCGCAACCAGCCCACGGACTCAGCAAAAAACAGCCGGGATTATGCCGTGGGTTTGTAACTCGTTGCAATCTATGAGGTTACGACGTTCGTGGCAGTTCTGGCCGATATTGACCCGTTTTCGCGAACCGCCGTATAGTCCGCATCACGGATTACTCTCACCCTTCCTCTCGTCTCCTGTCTTGCGATCTCTCCCGGCCTCATCTTCTCCTACTCCTGTCCTCTCAACGTCTCTCAGACAATGCCGCGAATGATTTGCGGCAAATGCATGAGTATTTACGGCGACTGAATGACTCAGCGGTCCATTCTGATGCTCGTGACAATCTGGATTGCAGCAACACTGTTGCTGACAAACGGAGCCGTCGCGCAGATTGGGAATGAGCCAGCTCTGCCAATTTCCTCTGCAGACTCATTGTCAGATGACATCACGGCGGTTGTTGAGATCACCGGTGACTTTGAAGAGACGATCAGTGAAAACTCCGTGCAGATTCATCTGATCAACGGCAATGCGATGATTACTCAGGGAGACCTGACAGTCTCTGCCGCACGGATGGCCGTGATTGCGACTCCGGTCGATTCGCATTTTGATGTGGCGGTGTACGCAGAAGACCTGACCATTCGCTCGGCGGATACTCAGACATCCGTCGCATCACGAGCTTTCCGCCTGCAAACCTCGAACGTTCCTAGCATTCTGGTCAAGCATTCCACGGCCGCGACTTCCAATGATCATCCTCTGCTGCGAAAAGCTTTGCGGCGACTTTATCCGGACGATGCCGGGAATATCACAACGGTGAATTTTCAGCCCGCTCAGGACTCCTTTGCCCCTCCAGTCCCGTCCTTTGCTCCCTCGAAAACTCAACGATCATCGCGGCGTGTGCAGATTCGTCCGCGTTCCAATGATCCGCTGCAGTTTGAATCACAGACGTCGAAGGATACCGTTCCCGAAGAACGCATCAATATTATCTCGGGCGGCGTCAATGTTCTGGTGGAAGGCGTTGACGTTGATGTGCAGGGGCAGGAATTTTCGCCCGGAATTATCGACCTGTCAGCAGATCGAGTTGTCATCTGGACGCAGGCCGGCGAAGGTGATTCCATCGAAGCCGGTGATCTGGTGGTGCAGTCGGCTGACTCGCGGTTCCAGGTGTATCTCGAAGGCAACATCGTCATTCGGCAGAATCAGAATACGATCCATGCGACTCACGCCTTTTTCGATGCGGCCAGTGGGCGAGCCCTAATGCTGAATGCGGAACTGCGAGCCTTCGTGCCGGAGCTTGGTGAAAAGGGCGCCGAATTTCGAGTTCGCGCTGAGCGAATGCGGCAGACGACGCAGGATCGTTTTCATGCTCAGAACGCATGGGTCACATCAAGTCCCTATGGCAAGCCTGGCTATCGAATTCAGGCGACCGATGTGTTTGTTGAACCCCGCCCGTTTGTTGGAGAGGATCCTCTGACCGGACAACCAACTGTCCAAGTAAAGACATGGGTAACCAGCGTCAATAATCAGTTTATCGTTGGTGACACTCCCGTCTTCTTTCTGCCCACTGTGAGTGGTCCGGCCGAAGACCCCGGGATTCCCATCCGTCGCGCCACCGTGACCCAGGACAGTATCTTTGGTCTCCAGGTCAACACCGTCTGGGATCTGTATAAGCTTCTGGGGAGGGAAAAGCAGCCTGGTACACGACTTGATCTGCTGGCCGACTACCGATCCAAGCGAGGCCCCGGCATCGGAACCCGCGCGGAGTACGGCGGCACCAATTCCATGGGTGCCTATCAGGGCAATGGAACGCTCTACTACCAGTACGATTCCGGGAATGACAATCTGGGTCTGGATCGACGCAGTCTGGATCCGCCAAGTACATCGCGTGGTGAGGCAACGTGGCAACATCGCCAACGACTTCCGGGCGATGCGTTAATCTTTGGCGAAATCGGATATCTGTCCGACCGTAATTATCTCGAACAGTACCATGAGAATCGCTTTGACTCCGAGAAGGACGTTGAAACGATACTCGGAATTCGCCAGGACCAGGGAGCATTTTCGGGAAGTCTCTGGGGCCGCGCGGATCTGAGTGGCTTTGAAGCGAATACTCAGTGGCTGCCTCGAGCAGACGCTTATAGCTTTTCACAGCCGCTGTTCGACGGGCTGCTCTACTGGAACATGCATTCCAGTGTTGGCTATGCCGATATGCAGGCGATGAAAGGGCCGACCGACCCGACCGAGCCTTTCAGTACTAACGGCTTCGATAATGTCGGCGGTGGTGCCTACGTGAAAGATGCCTCTGGCCTCGTCGCGATGACACGTCATGAACTCGACATGCCGTTCAATATTGGTCCTGTCAACTTTGAGCCGTTCGTGATGGGCGAAGCGGCTTACTGGCAGGATGGTGTCGCGGCTCAGTCCATCGACCGTTACCTGCTGAACACCGGTATTCGAGCCCGCATGTCGGCGTCGCGAGTCTTCCCGTTTGTTCGCAGCGACATCTTCAATCTGAACGGACTGGCTCACAAGCACGATACGATGCTGGAGTATTCGATCACGGATTCCAGCCGCGGGATCAATGACATCCTGCAGTACAATGAGATCGACGAAAACAGTCAGGAACGTTTTCGCTCACGTTATCCCCAGCAGGTTTTTCCTGGTGTGATTCCTGCCGAGTTTAATCCTCGCAACTATGCGATCCGAACCGGAGCTGGTCTATGGTCCAGTGCGCCGTATCATGAACTGGCCGACGATATTCAGGCGTTGCGAATTAACTTCCGTGATCGCCTGCAGACAAAAGTTGGTCCCATGGAGGCTCCTCGAATTCGCGACTGGATGATCTGGGAATACGGAGCATCGTTCTTTCCGAAGTCTGATCGAGATAACTTCGGAGAAGATTTCGGTCTGCTCTATGGTCACTACCGCTGGAACGTCAGCGACCGCACGAGTTTCCTGACCGATGCTTCATGGGACCTGTTCGATAATGCTCAGAACATCTGGAGCGTTGGTGTGTTGAGCCAGCGCAGTCTGCGTGGCAGTGTTTATCTGGGTTATCGCGAAGTGAGCGCGACGAACTACTTTGAAAGCCAGACGATCATCGG
>CAIJTV010001344.1:0-1776 GCA_903823635.1 uncultured Planctomycetaceae bacterium | reverse complement strand
TTGAACTGCTCTCGCAAACTCACAAGATTCGACGCGTCTACTCGACTGGTAATCGTCACGGGAACCGTCTGACGAGCGCTTTGTGACAGACGCTCGGCGATGATTTTCCGACGGCCCGTCACTGCGATTCGGCGACCAGCACTAGAAGCAGACGTCTTCGCGAGCACATCACGCTCCCGAATTCGACCTTCACGACCACTGCCGTTCACATTCGTCAGATCAACCCCCATCTGCTTTGCCGCGCGCCGCGCGCGAGGAGTCGCGATGATTCGTCCGTCGGACTGTTCCAACGGTGAACTTGTGCTGAGACTCGCTGCGGCCTGTTGCACGTCGTCTTCGGTAATCCGACCATTGCTGCCAGTACCCGTGATCGAGGCCAGAGGAACATCTAACTGACGAGCTAAACGACGGACGGACGGTGCTGCCGCGGGGACCACGACTTGCGTGTCAACAGATGCAATGTCAGCAATCCGAGTTGGTTCTGCTTTCGTCGCGGGGATGTCCGCCGCAGGAACTTTGAGCTGTGAGGAGCCCGGCTGCTGTGGATTTGCCAGAGTTTCACCCGGGGCCAGAAGGTAACCGACGATTGCTCCGACCTTCAGCACATCACCGGGCTTCGGACCACTGACGGTGATTGCGAGAACGCCTTCGTCAACCGCTTCGATTTCCTGAAGAGCTTTCTCGCCTTCCAGTTCGAACAGGATGTCGCCTCGACGGATGGCGTCTCCGGCTTCTTTTCTCCAGCCAGCGAAGGTTCCCTCTTCCATGGACCAGCCAAGTCGAGGAATCGAAATTTCAAATGGCATACTGTTTCTTCCGTTGACAACTTGTTCCGTTGAAGACGATGTACTGACGTCCCTGTATTTCATGCCGGCCGGTAACTCAGACGGGCCGGCACCTCAAGAATGCCCGAAACGCAGGCATGCCAGTAAATCATCGATGGAGACTGTCACTGCCTGCAGCCTCAACTATGCCCTGAAGATAACTAAAAAACGTCCGATTTTGCCCCGGACTCGCAGTGAACTCCCGTTAGATTCTGAAATCATCGCGATTGTGGAGGGATTGAGTTAACCTTAATGGAAAACTGCGGAGAGCAAAACAAGCCTTTTTCTGCGGTGTTTTTGACTTGAAAGCTTCCCGTGACTGATCCAACCACAACTTCTCCCCCGAGCTGGATCCGCGGATGGCTCCTGGCGGCCGGGTTCTACAACCTCGCATGGGGCGCTGCGAACATCATCTGGCCGAATGCCTTGTTCGATTTTGCCGGGGCAAAAAGGGTGAATTACCCCGAGATCTGGCAGTGCGTCGGGATGATCGTGGGGGTTTACGGGATCGGCTATGCTATCGCCGCTGGAGATTCACGTCGGCATTGGCCCATCGTGCTGGTCGGGTTACTGGGAAAAATCTTTGGGCCAATCGGTTTTGCCTGGTCACTTTGGAACGGAGTCTTTCCTCCTCTGTTCGGAGTGACGCTGCTCACAAATGACCTACTCTGGTGGATCCCTTTCGTCCTGATTCTGAAGGATGCAGCAAAGTTCCACGGATTCAGTAGCAGCATCAATCGACGGTTCGTCATGGAGTCTAACATCGCTGCGACTCCCGAAACTGTGTTCCAGTTCCATGAAAGCCCCGGCGCTTTGACGCATCTCATTCCCCCGTGGGAGAACATGAAGGCCGTCGAATCATCCGGTTCTCTTCAGCCCGGCGCACGCGTTGTTTTGCAGGGAAACGTCGGGCCTGTTCCTGTTCGCTGGGTGGCAATGCACACGGAGTATC
>CAIJTV010001343.1:0-4222 GCA_903823635.1 uncultured Planctomycetaceae bacterium | reverse complement strand
CACAAAGAGAAGCGACTGTCACGGGTTTTGTCCCGGTTTTCTTTATGCCTCTGAATCAACAACTCGTCAAGCCAGAGGCAGGAGTGTTGACCATAATTCTGCGCAAAGGCTTGCCCTTTGGTTTCGTGCCTTCCGCAACGCACTGAACAACACTGCTCTGCGTGCATTGATGATGCTGAAAGTCACCGGGCCTAAATCGCCATCACAATCATTAAGATCAGCGTCATTGGCTCTCTGAAGGCTCCAATTCGCAGCGTCAATCCCGCACGCAAACTCTGAGATAACCTAAGGTTTCTTCGTCTTGATTCTCTGGGGTGTAGGTGTTGCGATAAGGATTGTCGAGAAATGGTTGTGCAGGCTGCTGTAACTATCGGGTGTCAAAAGTGTGGCGGTACGGCGGAAGTCGTGGCCGGTCAGCAGTACTACAACTGTGTCTACTGCGAGTCGCTGATTCAGTTGGCTGAAGTCTCTGAGGACCGAATTCTGCCGACTGGAGTTACTCTGGACTGCAGTTGTCCAACGTGTGAGCAACTATTGCAGACTGGCCTTATCGAGCAACGACGAGCGTTGTTCTGCGGGTCATGTTTTGGCGTCTTGATTCGACACGCTGATTTTGCCGGAATCGTTCAGGAGCGCCAGGCTCGACGCGCTGGAATCGAGCCGACAGAACCTCGGCCGATTGATCCCGAGTCTCTGAAACGCGAGATCCAGTGCCCGTCCTGTAGCCAGCCTATGGAAACTCATCCCTACTATGGCCCTGGAAACATCGTCGTCGACAGTTGCAGTGAGTGCGGGTATTTGTGGCTTGATCACGGCGAGATTACTCGTGTCGAGAACGCGTCTTTCGTTCGACGCAGCACGCAGTTTACCTGGGACGGTCCTGCGGCGACCGTGTCCGAACGTCTTGAAAGCGCAGCACTTCCGGCCGTAGTCGAAAGGACTTCAGACTCCCCATTGCGTGCGCTTGCGGATTTACTTCTCAGTTGATCAGCGAAGTGCCAGAGGTTTGAGTAAGCGGTGGCCACAAAGCATTTCCCGGGGGAATTCTTGCGACGCGGCCTACCCGGGCCATAAGAAAGCGAAAAAGAAAAACCCGACAACGAACTGCAGACATCTTGTGAGGATGTCGGCACTTTGTTGTCGGGTCCATGCTTGTTGAGTCACCGCATTGCCAAATGCTCTTTGATGGGCTCGGCATTTGATCGTTGCAGTTTTGAAAGAAGCAGGGGGCGGCAAGCGGGAGGTGTGTGGGCCACTTGCCGGGCCGAAGTTCTTCGTTCTTCTACATGCGGTAGGCGGGATTGTCCCGACTGAAGTCGATGGTCACCATTTCTTTTCCGAAATCAATGTTCAGGAATGAGTAGTCCTCTATAAGAGTTTGTTCATCCAGTTCTGTGGCTGTCAGCCCTTCGGAATTCTCAGTCCAGGTATGATTGATCACTCGAAGAGGAACATGGTACCGGGCATCCAGCATCAGCAGGCTTTTGCGGTAGGTCTTGTTGAACTCCGGTGATTCGTATTCGTACAGGAAGCAATAGCATTTTCGATCATCGAACTCTGTGTCTTCCAGTCGCACGCATCGCACGCCCTGGCCATTCTTGATATCGTTCTGGCGATGGAAAACCAGCAGTTTAAGCATTCCGAGGATACCGGCTTCTGTCACCGGGTATCGGGCCTGAGCCATGGCTTCCGGGCTAGTCGGTTCAAGTTTGATTGCTGGCAGCAGGCGACCTTTGAACCCGCCCAGTTTCACGCACATCTTCTTATCTTCGTAGTCTTCGTTATAAAGCAACTGACGGCCAGTATCGCCGTTCTTCCATTTCATGTAGATGCCGAACGAAGGTAAGTGCCGGACCTTCAAATCAATTGTCTGAGTTTCACTAAGGTCGCCCTGAATGCGTTCCTGCTTGTTGAACACAACCGAGTAAGCGTCGACATTCTCGATGAATCGTTGACCATCCTGAATCATGAGCAGAGAGAACTTGAGAGCATCATCGTTGTTCAGAATCATCCCGCCAGCCCTGGTTGCGGGGGTACCGGCTTCTTCACTGACCGTAGTCGTCGGCAGCTCCACAGATTCAGCCGAAGCAATTGCTCCCGGTGGCAGCGGAACGTTGTCAGAGGACACTTCAGATCGACCGATTTCTTCACCGGCCGGGACAGGGTCAAAACTACAGAAGATTACGCCAAGACTGATCGCCGAAACGCTCAGTGCGAGAAAATTGGATCGTCGGGAATTCTTGCGGGGACAGAGTCGCGCCATCGGGAACACACCTCTTTTGGGGAACGGCACTTTGATCAGTCCTGCCCAGTCAAAGTTACCGCACAAACACCGTTGACCCGACACTCAGGTTGCCGTGGTCGTCATGTTGGGTTGATTCGCCGAAATCCCTTCCGGTTTCGTTTAATACGCAGACCAAGACGATCGCGCAATCTGCCTCCAACCGGAGTTCTGCGGGCCCACGCAGAACTTCATAACGATTCTGAATTCAACCTGACGGCCCTGCGGCATGCTGACTGCAGGAGGAGAGGAAAATGCATCTCCAACGCGTCAGAAATGTCCGTGGTGATAGCACCACCAATGGGCAGCTTCGAAGAGAAATCAGCGAAATGTGGAGAGAATAGACAGGATGCTGAACAAACGACTCGGCCCATATTCATCGTCCCGGAGTCATGATTCCGGCGCAATGTGAAGTGGCAATTATTGCGGGTTTAGAGGTCTCTCACGATTCTGTTTGATTAATCCGGCAAAGGCCAGAAAGTCTCCCGGGTTTGACATCATCGTATGATCGGTCATCCTGCCGCAGTCGTCAAAGTTTGACGCCGTACGTAAACGATTAAGTCGATGTATCGGGGCTCAGTGTTGGAAGTCGCCGAGGCTTGTCGATCTCTGATCGCTCTAAGAATTGTGGTGTCGTTCTTTATGTTCATTTCTCTGAATATTGCGGACCGCCTGCGGAAGTCGGCAGAGTCCGTTCCTCATCAGCGAGCGGTCGTGTTTCCGGAGTCGCGTGACTCGATGGGTCGAGTTGCGTGGACGCATCTGACGTTTCGGGAACTGGATGAGGAGGTTGATGCGATCGCTAGAGGATTGGTTGCCATCGGAGTGCGGCCGGGTCATCGTATTGTGTTGATGGTTCGGCCATCGATTGAGTTCATCGCTCTGACATTTGCGATCTTTCGCACCGGCGCGGTTTGTACGCTGATTGATCCTGGCATGGGTAAGGGCAGCGTACTCCGATGCCTTGATACGGTTGATCCCGATGGATTTGTCGCCATCAGGCCGGTTCACATCATTCGCAAACTGATGCCGTGGAGATATCGGAATTCCAGACTAAACGTGATCGTGGGATCGCAGCGTCGCTCGCTTGGCTGCCCCAGTCTGCCGGAGGTGATTGCCATCGGGCGGCAGTCCAGCGAACCTCTGCCGGAAACGAAAGCGACAGATTCTGCCGCAATTATCTTCACCAGTGGCAGCACTGGTCCGCCTAAAGGAGTTCTCTACGAACACGGGATGTTCGATGCTCAGGTGGATTTGATTCAGGGACATTACAGGCCAGAGTCCGGCGAAATTGATCTGCCAGGATTTCCACTGTTTGCCTTGTTCAATCTGGCGATGCAGATGACAACCGTGATTCCGGAAATGGATCCCACGCGTCCTGCGAAAGTTGACCCGGAAAAGATTCTGGAAGCCATTCGCAGCCAGGGAGTGACACAGGCGTATGGTTCACCGGCCTTGTGGAATCGTGTTGGACGATACTGTGAAGAGCGGGGTTTGAAACTTCCAACTGTTCGTAGAGTGCTCTCCGCGGGGGCTCCGGTTCCGATTCATGTTCTGCAGCGTATGACGTCAGCATTGTTGCCGCAGGCGGATGTCTATACGCCCTATGGCGCGACCGAATGTTTGCCAGTGGCCTCCATCGGCGGGCGAACGGTTCTGAACGAAACTGCCGCGTTAACTGCGACAGGACGCGGGACCTGTGTGGGTACGGTCTTTGACAGAATGGAGGTTCGCATTATTGCGACTTCATTTGATGTGCTGTCAGATATTGGTCTTACAAGAACAATTCCACAGGGCGAAATCGGCGAAATCATTGTTCGCGGTCCCGTGGCGACTCGCGAGTATTTTCGCCGGCCTGACGCGACGGCTGCGGCTAAGATTCGAGATGGCGAATCATTCTGGCATCGTATGGGAGACGTTGGATATCTCGATGAGCATGGT
>CAIJTV010001342.1:0-5533 GCA_903823635.1 uncultured Planctomycetaceae bacterium | reverse complement strand
CGTTTCCTCTGTGCTCACTGTGACCGCTGTGGTGAACCACTGCGATTCAAAAACAACTCGTAGGGCTGACGCCCTGCCGCTCGCCATTGCTGAAAACTGAACACTGTCAACTGAAAACTCTGCGACTATGAAACCTATCGCCAGCCTTTCACTCGATCTCGACAACAAATGGTCGTACATGAAAACTCATGGCGACGCAGGTTGGGACAAGTACCCGACCTATCTGGATCTTGTCGTGCCACGATTCCTGAAGGTTCTTCACGAACGTGATCTGAAGATGACCGTCTTCATCGTCGGACAGGATGCCGCACGCGAAGAGAATTTTGAAGCTCTCGCCTCGATCTCCGCTGCCGGGCATGAGATCGGTAATCACTCGTTCAATCATGAGCCGTGGCTTCATCTGTACTCCGAGCAGGAACTGGTCAGCGAACTTGCAAAGACCGAAGAACATCTCGAACGAGTCACCGGGCAATGCCCGATCGGCTTTCGAGGCCCCGGATTTAGTTTCTGTGATCTGCTGCTGAAGATCCTGATTCGTCGAGGTTACAAATACGATTGCTCCACGTTTCCGACCTATCTGGGTCCGCTCGCTCGCATGTATTACTTCATGTCGACGAAGCTGACGGCCGAACAGCGAGCTGAGCGAAAACAGCTCTTTGGTAAATTCAACGAAGGCTTTCGACCTCTGAAGCCATTCACCTGGAATTTTCCAGAAGGCCAGCTGACAGAAATTCCTGTCACCACGATGCCACTGTTCAAAGTTCCGATTCACGCCAGCTACATCCTCTACCTCGCTCAGTTCTCACGCTTCACCGCCATCAACTACTGGCGGATGGCATTGACAATGTGCCGAATGATGGGCGTCGCGCCTTCACTGCTGTTGCATCCTCTCGACTTCATGGGCTGCGACGATGACAAGGATCTGGCATTCTTCCCGGCGATGGGTCGACCTGCAGAACCCAAGGTTGAGCTGGTCTCTCAGATGCTCGACATGATGAGCCAATACTACGACATCCGCCCGATGAAAGACCACGCGGCGGCCATCGCGGAGATGAATACGAAAAATCACAAACAGGCGAGCGGTCGGACTCCGGCCGTTCGAGCATGAAACTAGTTGGAAAAAGTATTGACCACAGAGGTCACAGAGAACACAGAGGGAATCGCAGAGGAATCACAAAAGTGATTTGAACGCAGAGTCCGCGGAGGGACGCAGAGTTAAGCACGATCTGTTTTCCCCCTGCGTTACTCCGCGACCTCTGCGTTCAAATCTGCAATTCAAAACTCTCTGCGTTTCCTCCGTGACCTCCGTGGTGAAGAAATGAAGAAAGATTGACCACAGAGGTCACAGAGAACACAGAGGGGAATCGCAGAGGAATCACAAAAGTGATTTGAACGCAGAGTCCGCAGAGGAACGCAGAGTTGAGCACGATCTGTTTCCCCCCCTGCGTTACTCCGTGACCTCTGCGTTCAAACCTGCGATGCAAAACTCTCTGCGTTTCCTCTGTGCTCCCTGTGACCTCTGCGGTGAAAACTGTGACTTGAAAACATGACCTCAGCATCAGCACAACCTGAACCCCACGCCAGCCGCATTCGTCGAGCCATCCTGCTCATCGCTTTGCCGGTTGCACTACACCTTGTCTGCGTGCGGCCGGTGGAACCTGTGTTTGGTGGTGACTCAAATCGCCATGTTGTGACATCAATTTTTTTTCGCGATCTTCTCACCGACACGATCACCACAGGTCACTTAAGCAATCCCAAAGACTACGCCGAACGCTATTACGAGCAATACCCCGCTCTCGGACTGTTAGTCTGGCCTCCATTGTTTCACGGCGTATGCGGAGTCGCCATGCTGATCTTTGGAACGTCAGCCGACGTCGCACGATGGCTGGTCTTGCTGAGCTTTATTGTGTCGTGCTGGTGCGTCTATCGCATGGCGCGTCGAATTCTTGATGACGACCGCGCTTCGGCAGTAATGATCCTGTATTCCATCGCGCCGTTGATCTTTGATTACAGTCGAGATGTCATGCTGGAAATGCCGGCTCTCGCTCTGGTTCTGGTTTCTGTCGACCAGTTCGATCTGTGGCTCCGAGGTACTCGACGTCGGCATCTCTACTTTGCAGCGATGTCTGCTGCGCTGGCGGCATTGACTCGATTCGATGCGGCGGTGCTGATCCCTTTCTATCTCATGATGTTCCTGTTGCGTGGCGGTTGGGGGAGGCTCTGGAGCCGGCATGTTCTTATCGCCTCGGCCATCGCGATTGCGCTCGTAGGTCCAGTTTACCTGGTGATCGCGAAGGAGATGGGCCATTTGCATGTTCGTCAGGCAGCAGAATCGGTCGGTGGTTCTGAGGATGGAACAACAAATGCTTTTCTCGCGACAAAAAACCTGTGGTATTACCCGGTCGCAATTGTGGAACAATCCGGCTGGCCTGCGGCGGTTCTGTGTATGTTGGGATTTGTCCTGTCACTGCGACGAAATCAGCGATTGGAAAAATCTACATTCATCGCCCTCATGGTAGCGACTTATGTCACATTTTCGCCATTGGCCGAGTTGCGAGCACGGCATGCGATTTATTGGATGCCCTCCGTCGCTTTCTTCGCTGTCTGCGGTCTGGAAGCGATTCTGGGTGTTCTTCGCCGGACATTCTCCGGCGAGCGGCAGGGCGTCAGCCCTCCGATTGCAACAGGAATCTCTCGGACGGCTAATGCCCTGCCGCTCGCCGTGGGCGCCTATGCCATTCTGTTTGCCTCGACGACGTTTGGGGCGATGAGTCTTCCGACTTACCGAGTCGAAGGTTATAGCTCGGCCGCCGCACAGATTCTCGAACAAACCTCGCCCGGCGACAGCGTCTTCTTCGATGGCTGGTGGGATGGAAACTTCACGTACCACATGCGACATCTGGATTCGAGTCGTTCACGCTCTGTGATTCGAGGAGACAAGTTGCTGTACGACTTTGTCTGCGTGCCAACTACGGATTTTCAGAAGCACGTTGAGAACGATCGAGAAATCGTCGCCAAGTTTGTCGAAGCGAATCCGAAATTCGTGGTGCTCGAGAATCCTCAGTTCTTTCAGACGATTGAGGTCGCTCAGGAATTGCGAGATCTGGTGAAGAATCATCCGGACATCTTCGAGCCGGTCAATCAGATCCCCGTGAAATCTTCCATCGCACATCTGCCCGAGTTTCATATCGACGTACTGCGTTTCAACGCTAAAGCCGCTGACCAATGGCTGCAACAGACCCAGTAATCTTAGATCTTAAAGGCGAGCGGCAGGGCGTAAGCCTTCCGAGTGAGTTTTGTCACCTCCCGCCATGTGCTCCATTTCAAATCTGAATTTTGAAATTTCAAATACTTAGTCGGACCCATTCTCATGTCACTTCGCATGCTCTGCATCTTTGGTACTCGGCCCGAAGCCATCAAAATGGCACCACTGGTGCTGGCTGCGCAGAGGAATCCGAAGGTCTCTCCGATTGTCTGCTTAACCGGACAGCATCGAGAGATGCTCGATCAGGTCGTGAAGTACTTCGGTCTGCGAGTTGACCATGATCTGAATTTGATGCAGCCGAACCAGACACTGTCGGAACTGACAGCGCGGTGTCTCCAGATGCTGACGGGCGTGATTTCCGAAACGAAACCGGACTGCATTGTCGGTCAGGGTGACACGACGACCGCGTTGTGTGCCAGCATGGCGGCGTTCTATGCACGCATCCCTTTTATTCACGTGGAAGCCGGTCTGCGAACAGACAGCATTGATTCACCGTTTCCCGAAGAGTTTAATCGCCGAGTCTGCTCGCTGACCACCGCCCTGCACTGCGCGCCGACAGAGGCGGCTCAGGACAATCTGCTTCGGGAAGGCTATTCGCCGAACGATGTCGTTGTGACAGGCAACACAGTGCTCGACGCTCTGAAGTTGTCTGTTCAGCAGGAGCGAGCCAACTCATCGACCTGGATCCAGAAGTATCCCGATATTGCTGGTCGACCGATGGTTCTGATCACAGCTCATCGACGAGAAAACCATGGCGAGGGAATTCGCAATCTTTGCTCAGCGATCGGTCAACTGGCCGACATGTTTCCAAAGATTCAGTATGTTTACCCGGTTCATATGAATCCCAATATTCGCGGACCAGTGCATGAGATTCTGGCCGGTCGCAAGAATGTTCATTTGATACCACCGGCAGACTACCCCGAGTTTATCTGGCTCATGGATCAGGCCACGCTGATTCTGAGCGACTCTGGCGGCGTGCAGGAAGAAGCTCCCTCGCTGCGGAAACCAGTTCTGGTGACACGTGATTCGACAGAACGACCGGAAGCACTGGCAGCCGGTGCGACAAGACTTGTCGGCACGGATCCGGTTCGGATTGTCCGAGAGGTCTGCGAACTACTGACTAATCGAGATGCCTACGAAGCGATGCAGGTCGACGTCAATCCTTATGGCGACGGCAAAGCGTCCGAAAGAATCATCGACCTCGCCTGCCGACGATTCAGCCATCAAAACCAACTGGCGATGTCACGCTGATCAAGATCAGCGTATCGTCACGAAGTCGTTATGATTCATCAGGACATGTACGAGATTTTCTCTCGCGCGTCGTAATGCATCGGCAGACGGTTTCACTGGATTCGCAGTGCCTCCTGAAAAACTTGTCAGGGCTGATCCGGCTGCCAGTCGTTCTGATTGTTGCTTCACGAATGCAAGACACTCTGTGCGTTCCTCGGCCGTGGGATCTCGCAACAACACGTGGCGGAATGCAAGCCCGATGAACGAAGATGCAGTCTCCTCAGAATTATCCGCTGGCACTTGTTCGCTGAGCTTCCCGGCCAGAATTCGACTTTGAGCCAACGTCAGCGGACTATTGCTCATCGCCAGTGATTGCTGAGGAGAAATGCTTTCTGCTCGCTGATAACACTCCACCGGATTCGCGCTGTCGAACGTGGAGAGGAACGTCATCTTCTTCTCTTTCGACGTGCGGAAATAAACACTGCGACGAGCGAGCGTCAGGCCGGTGGCCGGGTCGAGATCAGCTCCGTACATTGTCGTATCCAACTGACCCGCAACGTAAAAGGTCGCGTCTCGAATGATCTCAGCTTCCATGCGATGGCTGTTCTGACGCCACAGAGCACGGTTTTCCGGATCAATCTTTGAGTTTGCTGTGGCCGTTGCAACGTCAGATGAAGACGCTGCTGCGGACGATGCCAGCCGGTAAGTTTGACTCGTCACAATCAGTCGATGCAACGACTTCATCTTCCAGCCGCTTTCCATCAGCTCAATGGCTAGCCAATCGAGCAACTCCGGATGAGACGCAGGCTTTCCGTTCATCCCGAAATCGAACACTGTCGGCACCAACGGCTGATGAAAATGTCGCAGCCACATGTGATTGACAGCAACACGAGCGGCCAGTGGGTTGTCGGGACTGACGACCCAACGAGCAAACGCGAGGCGGCGCCCGGAACTTGAAGATGGATAAATCGGAGTAAACCGCGTGTACGCTTCGAACGGCTCTGCGGCCACTTTCGCAGCAGTTTCAGCAGCAGTCTT
>CAIJTV010001341.1:0-15620 GCA_903823635.1 uncultured Planctomycetaceae bacterium | reverse complement strand
GGCTTCCAGCGATTGCAACAGAAACTGACTCGCCAAACGAAGAGCGATTCAGAAAATGCAGATGCCACAAAGTAATGGACAGGCGGAGGTCTTGAGCGAAACGAATTCCGCATCTCCCTATGACTATGCCTGCGTGCGTTTCTCTTTGGCTTTTGCAGCCTGATAAGCTTCTTCCATCTCGATCAGGCTGGCATCTTTCATTTCCAGCCCCATTTCTTTCATAGCGGCTTCGATAGCCTGAAAGCGGCGAGTGAACTTGGCGTTGGATTTGCGAAGAGCTTCCTCCGGATTAATCCCCCAGCGTCGTCCGACATTGGCCAGCACGAACAGCACATCGCCCAACTCCGACTCAGCACGTTCACGAGTCGCGAGGTCACTTATCGGCTGATCCGGCACTCTCACGGCATCTACTGTCGCCGCGACATCAGGGATCTCCGCGGAACCGAACAACTCATGAGACAGCTCCGCGAGTTCTTCGTTTAGCTTATCGAACAGCATCCGCCGATCCGGAAAGTCATAACCCACTGCGGCCGCTCGAGCTGTAATGCGGGCAGCCCGAGCTAGCTCCGGCAGAGCCACAGGAATACCTTCCAACTGCGACGTGCGAGTCGGCTTCTCCTGCTGCTTCAGTGCCGTCCAGTTGCGGCGAACATCTTCAGTCGTGGCCGCTTCAACATCTCCAAACACATGTGGATGACGTCGAACCATCTTGTCAGCAATCTGTCGCACAACAGCCGTCAGTTCAAAGCGCCGCTCATCAGCGGCAATCTGCGAATCGAGCACCACCTGCAGCAGGACGTCGCCGAGCTCTTCCTGAATCGCGGCGTTGTCGTCCGAATCGATCGCTTCCAGCAGCTCGTAAGTCTCTTCCAACGTATACGGCTTGATCGTCTTCATCGTCTGCTGACGATCCCACGGACAACCTTCCGGAGATCGCAGTTTGGCCACGATGCGACACAATCGCTCAAACTCCGGAAGCAGCTCCTGAAAATCCGGGGCAGTTCCATGCACGGCTTGAGCGTCTGACATGAGGCATCACTGAGAGAAGAAGGAAAATTGGGCGGCTGGCTTCGTGGAAGTTTCTCAGGGAAGCTCATCGTTCGCAAGCACGCATCATTCCATACCAAAAGACTGCCGCAGTAGCTCAGGGACCTTCAGGCCGAATGAAAACGATTTGCCGGACTTCAGATTGTGAAACACCACAACGGCCGGGCTGAACAAAGCCGCATCCATCGCGTAGAAGTCATGATTCGCCGCTTTGAACAGTGACAGAAACGTCTGCCCATGAGCACTTGACGAGCTTGACGGCACCTTCGGCCCAATCTCCTGAATCACGCTGTCCTCGCAACGAACCCATAGATTCACCGTCGCTCCATAAAGGATCGAATCGTTCGTTCGGCCAATTCCCTGCATGTCGTTCTTCGCTACTGGCGGCAATGGAGCAATCCCCGTCCCGCTAATGATCGCATCCAGAGGAAACTGCAGCTCATGCAATTTGTGCAGAGCTGTCTCTATCGATCGAGCCACCACCTGGATCGAACCGGCCTGTGACGCTGTTGGTGCAACCGCTAGAGTTAGCCGGCAATCGCTGGGTAACGATTTTCGAACCGCGGCAATGGCTTCTTCATCCGGCAAACTGCCCGCCTCAAGAACCCCCACGGCGACCTTCCCGTTTTCGGTTTCCGGCAGGTGATGAAACAGGTCCTCTTTGCGAGCCACCGCGCGCATCGGGCCGGAACCCATGGCAAAGTAGTTGTCGGTTGCAATCTTCCAGCCCGCGTATTGACTCATCAAACATGATGCAACCGGATGGTCAGTTCTGACCAGGATCTGTGGAACCGCAGGCAAATGATTGTCGCCCGGCACAAGATCGACCTGGGCTAACCCCGACAGACAGATCCTTGCCAACAAGAGCCCGGCTTCCAGACCTCCTTCACTCTTAACCCCGAAGTCCAGCAACGTGGCGTTCGGCAAATGCTGAGCACTGATCCGCAGCGTTTCGCCGCGAGACTTTGCGAAGGTCGTCAGATGATCGGCTCGTTGATTCAGATGTTTTAATGTTGCGCTGTGGGTCGTCACTTTGAATTCACCAATGCTGATCCGGCCAATGCCGCAATGTGCCTGAGGGTTAAGATGAAGATGAGCTGGCTGATTACTCGACGAATGGTCGCATCTTTTCGATGCCAAGCTTCGCGACTTCCAAAGGATCCTTCGCCCACAAATCTTCGCGAAACAACTCCAGCGACAGGTAGCCGTTGTATCCGGTCGAAGCCAACTGATCGCAGTAAAACTTCAGATCCACAACACCGTCGCCCGGCATGACTCGATCAGAATCTTCCTGCAACGATGCCGCGGGTACGGCAGGAGAGTCATTAAAGTGTGAAATCGCAATCTGACTGCTCTTCAGTTTCGAAAGCGACGCAACGGGCCCGCCACCACGCCAGCAGTGAAACGGATCGACAACAACGGTCGCGTCCGGATGTCCGGACTGCTGAATAATGTCGATGGCATCGTCGATCGTGTTGATGTCGTCGACAAACCCCAGATACTCAAACGCAGGCATTACACCGAACGACTTACCAAGCTCCAGAAGCTCCGCATAGTGCCTGGCCCCCAACGCTCGGTCGGCTTTTCCTGGTGGTGGTCCAGCAATGGCAAACTTTGCACCAACAGCCGCTGACTGTTCCAGGCGGCGACGGACTTCATCGAGCGCTTTGACGTGCTCTTCTCCCGCCGGTTGAAACCAGCCCGCCAGATAGATCGTCGTCGGGGCGACGACACCATTATCATCCAGAGCCTTGCGGACATCGGCGAGCGTCCCGCCTGCGCGGAGATGCTCATCGAGATGGTCGTGCCATAACTCGATGGCTTCATAGCCGGCTTGTCGAGTCACCTCGATCTGCCGCAGAACAGGAGTCGTGCGAATGGTGCTGGCATTCAGACAATAACGAAATCGTGACATGAGTTATCTCTACAAACCGGGAGGCCAGTCGCCTTCCTGAGCATTGAAATCAGAATTGCCGGAATCAGGGAACTCCGGCGGTGGTGGCGGTGGATTTCGCATACGGTCCTGAAACTGCTGAAACGAATGATTCAGAGAATCCAGGAGCCGTTTGGCATTCGCTGTCGCCATAAACACTCGCTGTGAAACGGCAGAGCGAGGAAAAAACGTCGTGATGAAGTCAAAGGAAAACTCCGTCGGCGAGTGACCGATCATCACCGCGTTTGCATAACTGCCCGACTGCACATCATCGCCCAGCTTCAGAGTATCGTACAACTCCTGAGCTGTCTGGCGTTGCTGTGGATTCTGGTTTGGAATCACGGGCATGTGAACGGGGCCGAATCGCTCTTCATATCGCGCGAGATTATCCTTCAGCGCCATGATCATCTGGTTGACCACGATCGGCGGCATGACAACTCGAGCAACGACCTGCTGCGGCTGTTGCATTCGCAGAAGAAAGTCCACGATAAATTCATGCTGACCCTGCAGAACTACTGCACCAGTGGTGAAGACGCCCTTCGCAACATGAGCCGGCACCATCGCGCTGATTTGCGAATGGCGAATCTCCTGACTGTGTGGACCATCGTCAGGGTTGTCATTGGGTTGAGAGTTTTCTGTCATGTGTCGCTACGTGTATTGCCCCAAACGTCGAGGAGTTCGTCAGAAACGGGTGGCACTTAAGTATAGAAACAAAAAGGCTCGGCATCTATTCGACGCCGAGCCTCTTTGAATGGATTTGCCGTCCAACAGTGTTTGCCAGACGAACTTGTGCGGAAACCGGGAAACAAACCGTCAGAATCTCCTGAGGTGACCGGCTTCCGGTACAGATTAGCCCGCGTTTGGCGGCAGCTTAACGCGCTTGCGAACGTCTGTTTCCAGAACGCCGAAGGCCTGCTCATGTCGCTGCAAAGCCATCGACAGTGCGCTCCAAAGACGCTTCGCTGTGAAGTGATTCAGGATGATGCGCTGTGTGACCTTGACTTCAACCTTGCCGGTTGCGTAAGGAGTAGGATTCAGGCCGAGATCCAGAATCAGTTCTTCCGGAGTGCTGGAGACTCGACAGAAGTTAGCGTAGCCCGCATTCGCGTTGGCGTCACTGACCACCACTTCCTGAACCTGCTGCTCTGCTCCGCGTGCTTCTTCCTGAGTGCCGTCGCTTTCGCTCACGTTCTTATTCTCCATAAGGTTTCTGTAAAACTCACGTTCCTATTGCTTCCCTGACGGACAAGTCAGGACACAAAGAGTGATCTGGGGACCACTTATAGCAATCGTCAAATTTATCGGCAATGTTTAGTGCTGGAGTTCTGCCGCATCACCCCTGAGTACATGTCAAGCCAGGTTGTCTGGTTAATCCTGATGAATATACCGCCAGCCTTTCCTTGCCCAAATATGAAGTTCTTTCTCTGGCGTTAATTCGACTGTCCCAAATTTCGTGATTTGACGACGCTCACAGTGCCAGAGTGCTGAAGGGGTTCGGGGTGGTCAATTTGGACATGACCTGGTTCATTGAGCGAGCGGACCGCTTTCAAAATCCGTCTCCTCCACCCAGCCCGCGTTTACTTTCTGTCCCTTCATGTATTGCTCGTAAAAGCCCGCGCCGTTCGTGGGCTGATAGCCGTCAAAGACGGCCCCGTTTCCCGACATGCGAGGATCCTCCTGATCCGTCAATTGCGACTCCATCAGCCGCACCAATTCTTTGACCTGTTCAGCGTACTCGATTGATCCCGCAAGGTTGACGCAGCAATCCCGATCCGATCTCAGGTCATACAATTCCAAAGACGGACGCCTCCCGAAATTCAAACTCCAAAATCGATCGGATCGATCCGCACGGCCAAGACCCAGAATGAACGATTTCGTCGGACTTCCATCGGTATCCAGGTATCCTGTTTCCGGATTGCCCGCAGGCCAACGTGCCGGCTCATAATTCTTCAACAGCAGATGAGTCGCAGTCACGATGCCTCGAATCGGATAGCCCTGATCATGAGGACGCCCGACGTCAGTTCGTTCCTTTCCGATCAGCACATGATCACGCTCCGCTAAGACTTGCCCCGCACGCTCGCTCTCCAGCAGTGGTCGCCAGCTTTTCCCCGTGATGGGTTGCATCCCCGAATCCACCGGAGAGATCTGCGCCATATCGAGAATCGTCGGTGCAATATCTGTGAAGTCCACAAAGTCATCAATGACGCGACCGGGATGCTTGATGCCATTCGGCCAGCGAATCGCCAGCGGCACATGATTGCTATCGTGGTACGCGTAGCCTTTCACTCGGGGAAACGGCATCCCATGATCGCTGGTGACGATGATCAGAGTATTGTCCAGCTGGCCATTTTTCTCCAACTCCGCCAGCATTCGCCCCAATTGCTGATCGACGTATTCCACTTCAAAGCCATAGTCCAGCATGTCGTTGCGGACGACTTCATTATCCGGCCAGTAACCGGGAACTCGATCGATATCCTCGAGCTTTCTTCCACCAAGTTTCACGCCCGATTGATACTCGTAGCGTCGATGCGGTTCCTGCGTGCCAATCCAAAAACACCACGGCTTCCCTTCAGGTGCAGCCTTAAGAAAGTCTCCGAAGTTTGCAGCGTAATCGTTGTTCGCAATCTGAGTTGTTGGCGGTTTTGTTTTCCGAGCATTGAAGCCGACTCCCGTGATCTGACGCGGCTTTCCTTCAGCATCATTCGCAATCCCTGGCCCCCAGCCTTTGCCTGTGATGCCTGTGAACCAGCCGTTGCTCATCAGCACTTCCGGCCAGCTTTTCAGCTTTGGCGGAAACATGGCCATGTGATTACCAGCTTCTTCATTCTGCCACAGGTGACGGCCTGTCAGCAGAATGGCTCGCGACGGAGCACACTTGGCCATCGGAGTGTAGGCGTTGCGAAACAGCAAGCCTTCCTTCGCAATCCGATCAAAATTCGGGGTGCTTACCCATGGCGTGCCGTATGCTCCTGCATGCAGGCCCCAATCATCTGCGATGACAAAAAGAATATTCGGAGGACCTGCCTGCAGTCTGTCGGACATCAGCATGATGCAAAGCAGCACTGCCATGACCCACGGACAGGCGGACAAGCATTCGCATCGTGAAGAGCATTTTTGCTTGCACATCGTTTTGCTATCTCTGCTGATGAACTTCTGAATCAGGATCGCCCGGTCCGAATTGTAAACAGCGAGAACTTGAAGTGGTATCTCAGGAATCTCTGCAAGGCGGCTTCAACTGGTTGAAAGACGGTGAAGTTCTTTCATACTGCGTCGACGAACATATGTTCGCGAAATACATTAAGTTAATGCTACTCAAAGAAGGTAATCAGAAATGGCCAATGTGCGCAAAGGTGCTGTGACTCTTAAAGGAAATCCTGTTGATCTGGCCGGGGCCGCACTGGCCGTTGGAGCTAAGGCCCCGGAATTCTCACTGCAGAACAATGGCCTGGAAGAAGTGACGCTGGGCAGCAGCAGCGGGAAAACACGGATCATCGTGACGATACCTTCGCTCGACACTTCCGTATGCCATACGGAAACCAAGAAGTTTAACGAGCAGGCTTCGTCGCTCACGAACGCTGAGATTCTGGTAATCAGCATGGATCTGCCTTTTGGCCAGAAGCGTTGGTGCGGTGCGGAGGGGGTTGACCAGGTAAAAACCCTCAGTGCACATCGCTGCGGCAAGTTCGGCGAAGACTACGGTGTGCTGATCGCAGGTGGTCCGCTGGATCGCTGCCTCACACGAGCCGTCTTCGTGGTCGATGGCACCGGAACCGTTACCTACGCCGAGTATTGCAGCGAAATTACCGAACATCCGAACTATGACGCGGTTCTTGCTGCCGCGAAATAATCGTAAGGGTACAGAAACTTGTACCCGACCACTGTGCGCACTGCGATACAATCAGGAAGCCGACCGAACTCCGAAGCGCAAACCTCACGGAGGTCCGGTCGGTTTACTATTTCGCCTCGAGCGTTTTGTTGCCATTCTATCGGCAACGCTCGAAAAGCTTTTCGCAGGCTACAACGGTGTCACCGAAACCTCCCAGTCCGTATAAATGCACCTTCTGCTCAGATCGCCTTGAGCAGTTGAAGTTCCGCGGCTGGAGAGTGATTTTCATGGTTCTGCCCATGCGAGATTTTCGCTGTCCGCACTGCTTTAACGTGTTCTCGAAACCGGTCCGTTGGATCGGACGCTGTTTGCCGACGATTTCAGTTCCTAAAATCGAAGGCGTGTCGAAACGTGTCCGGAGGGCGAATCGGGCGGCCTCCAACACCTCGGACACATTGCTGAAACGTTGCCTGAAGTTTCTGTCGCGACTTGGCAAAGGGGTGACAGATGCGGAAGAATTTCTGGGCAGACTATTCAAGCAATCATTAACATGGCTGAATCCTCAGGTGTGGAAGAAACGTCGACGCCATTCTCAAACTTCCGATAGTTCTGGTCGACACCGATCAGAGCGGCATCGTCCGTCCAGAGATCACGAGACTTCGCAAGCCTCGAAGCCCAGTGAAGATTTTCCTCAGAGCCCTTCATGAATAAAGATCAGAAGTTCAAACTGGTCAGCGAATTTGCCCCGGCCGGAGATCAGCCAAGGGCGATCGAATCACTTGTTCAAGGCATCAAAGACAACAAACGTACTCAGGTACTGCTGGGAGTCACCGGATCTGGCAAGACGTTTACGATGGCCAACGTCATCGAGAAAATCCAGCGGCCAACTCTTGTCCTGTCTCACAACAAAACTCTGGCCGCACAGTTGTACGGCGAGTTTCGCGAGTTCTTCCCGAACAATGCGGTGACATACTTCGTCAGCTATTACGACTACTACCAGCCCGAAGCCTACATTCCTCAACGCGACATCTACATTGAAAAAGATGCCTCCATCAATGAAGAAATCGATCGCCTGAGATTGCTGGCCACCAGTGCTCTGGTCAGCCGCAACGATGTGATTGTTGTCGCCAGCGTCAGTTGCATCTACGGCCTCGGTTCGCCGGTCGATTATCTCAACATGATGATTCCACTTCACGTGGGACAGCAGATTGATCGCGACAATCTGCTGATGAAACTGATCGACATCCAATATGAACGCAATGACTTCGATCCGGCTCGTTCCAAATTCCGCGTTCGCGGCGATGTGATCGAAGTCTGGCCCGCTTACGAGGAGTTCGCCTATCGCATCGAATTGTGGGGCGACGAGATCGAAAAACTCAGCATGATCGATCCGGTCTCCGGCAAGGAATCTCAATCGCTGAAAGAGATTTACATCTATCCTGCCAAGCACTTTGTACTTCCCCAAAGTCGAATTGACGCGGCCTTGGATGAGATTCGTGAAGAGCTGGATGCTCGACTGGAAGAATTTCGCAAGGAAGGCAAGCTGCTGGAGGCTCAGCGACTGGCCGCGAGAACTCGCCATGATCTGGAGCTGATGAAAGAAACAGGATTCTGCCCCGGAATTGAAAACTACAGTCGTGCTCTGGCTGGGCGAAAATCGGGCGAACCTCCTTACACGCTGTATGACTTCTTCCCGGAGGAGTTTCTGATTTTTGTTGACGAATCGCACGTCACATTGCCGCAGATTCGAGCCATGTTTGCTGGCGACAATGCTCGCAAAACAACTCTGGTCGATCATGGTTTTCGATTGCCCATGGCGAAGGATAATCGACCGCTGAAGTTTGACGAGTGGAACGCGAAGCCATCTTATCGAGTGCTCGTGTCGGCAACTCCGGGCAATTGGGAGTTGGATCAGACCGGTGGCGAAGTCGTGGAGCAGGTGATTCGGCCGACCGGTCTCGTGGATCCGGAAATCTTTGTCGTCCCCGCGCGAGGTCAGGTTCAGCATCTGATGGATCAGATCCGAGAACGAGCCGCCGTGAATGAACGTGTTCTGATTACCGCGCTGACCAAAAAGCTGGCGGAAGATCTCAGTTCGTATATGAAGGAAGAAAACATCCGCTGCGAATGGCTGCATTCTGAGCTAAACGCCGTCGAACGTGTCGAAGTCCTGCGTGAACTGCGGGAAGGAAAATTCGATGCGGTCATTGGAGTCAACCTGCTGCGTGAAGGCCTCGACCTGCCGGAAGTTTCTTTGGTCGCCATTCTCGATGCCGATAAAGAAGGCTTCCTGCGGAGTGAAACCAGCCTGATTCAAACGATCGGCCGCTCTGCTCGAAACGTCAACGCAAAAGTGATCCTGTATGCAGATACTGTGACCGACAGCATGCAGCGTGCGATCGATGAAACGAATCGTCGCCGTCGAATTCAGATTGCTTACAACGAAGAACATGGGATCACTCCGGAAACAATTCGCAAAGCGATTCGCAAAGGGATCGAAGAAGAAATCGACGCTCGACGCATTGAACGCGAATCAGTTGGCGTCACTTCGGAATCCCAGTTCGTCACTCAGGAATTCCTGCGTGAGCTGGAGGTTGAAATGCTGGCCGCCGCCGAGCAGCTCGACTTTGAACGAGCCGCCCATCTTCGCGATCGCATTCATGATCTCAAAAAGAAGATGGGACAAGCGGTCCCAGACGACGACGGCAGCTCATCACCCGGCTTCGCAACTCGCGGCAAAAAAACCAGCAAAGCCGGACGACGACGAGGAAAGGGTTAGTTGCCCGCCCAATTTGGACTGCGGCAGCCTGCTGCCGCTTTCCGATCTACAGCCTGCTGTGGATCACTCGTTCTTTCGCAGTTGAGTGCAGGCCTACGGTTTGGCAGCAGGCTGCCGCAGTCCAAAAGTATTCTTGTCGCTGTCTATTGCCGCCGTGCTTGATTTCCAGGCTGGACATTAAAGAAGTTCGGGATCGTCAACGATGGAACCGGTTCGCCCGGTCGCGGTTGAGTTCCAAGGAACTGTCGCATTGACTCATCCAGTTTGATCCGGTTACGCACGTCCGTTTGAGGCTTGTCGATCGTTCCTCGTACTTTGACATTGACCCACTGAGTCGCCAGCGAAGACAGAATCCCCTTGGCCGGCCTTGAGAAGAAGTCGAGCACAACATCGCCGCCGAAACCAACGCTGCCGCGTCCGCGCAGAGTTAACGCGTCGCCCACGAGGTCAATCGGATCAAACCAGAATGCTCGGTCGTGAATTTCAAACGTCATCAGAGCATACTTGAACGCCGTACGATCCGGCACGGCGAAGTTGAGTCGATTCAACGCCGCCAGCATTTCGAGAACAACGGGCACTTCGTACAACGCGGCCGGATTAATCTGGAACTGGCCTTTGCCGGTCAGATTCGATGCCGAATCTCCGTCACCGGTCACGAAGATCCACGAATTCACGACGCCTCGAATATTGCGTTGATCGGTCAGGTGCTGAACGGCATAACGTTCCAGCAATGCGTTACGAAGTTCGGCAAACAGTCGATACTGACTTCCCGCACGCAGTTTGATCAAGCCATCCATCTCCAGAGAACCACCGTAAGCCTGAGCCTGAATGCGTTCTTCAGCCGGGACATCGCGCGGACGAATTCGCCCCTGAATCACGTCGCGATTACCGAGCACCAGCTCTTCCTCGGTCATTGTGTACGGGCCATTGATCCCGGCAATCTGCATGTCAAGCACTTCGACCTTGTCGAGTCGGATCGCCCCTTTATTACGGAGCTGATAGCCATCCCAGGTCCCGCTGGCCTGAACAATTCCGGAAACTTTCTTAAGGTCCAGCCCGGCCGCTATTTCACATTCTCTCAACCGAAGCGTGGTATTCCATGCGGCGGTAGTTGGAGCATTGTTGTTTGCGATACCGCGGAAATCCAGTTCCGACGCTTCCATCGAAACCTTACCCGTTGGAGCCAGTCGCGACATCGTTTCACGCCAACCATTAGGCAACGCTGCTCGCAAGCTGTCGTCAGGCTTCAGCTCAATCGCATTCAGGTCGTCGAGATGCAATTGCCATAAACCATCGACACTGGCCTGCGCCCAGCCGCTGGCAGTAATCACCGCGCCGTCATGTTCGGCATCGATCGAATGGATACGACAGTATTGAGAACCCGCGGATGCCGGATCGTTTGGATCGTAACTCAGCCAGGCAGAACGGATATTCATCTGCAGTGGAAAAGGCCGAGGGTAAACTCGAGCATCGAACACATGCACATCATCCAGACGAACAACCACCTTCTGTCCCGGGGCTGCAGTCCAGTCGACAGTTGTTGTGAGACTGACTCGCCCCTCCGGATTCAGCATGGACCAGACCGCTCGCGACGATTCATTGAGCGAATTGAAGAGATCTGCATCCAGCTTCGCGCCCTCGGTACGCACGACAAGATGCAGCTCACCGGGCGCCGGTAAACCTCGGAAGTATCCCTGAGCCGACAATTCGCCGGGCCCATGCCAGCCATGCAGCTCCGCAAACTGCCAGCTCTTCTCCTTTGAGTTGAACTGCACTTTTCCACTGAGTCGGTCTATCTCGTACGGAAACCCGCGGAACCGCAGCTTGCCGTCATGCACCGCGGCCGAGACGTTGATGTGCGTCGGCTGATCCAGGCCTGGCTCGCGCACGCACTGAACATCCGCGCTGGCAAAACCGGCAATGTTCATCGTGTCGATGACTTTGCGTCCCTGCTCATCCAAAGCATCACGGAATCGACCGTCCAGCGGCATATCGTCGACATGAACATTCATCTCCAGATTGATCTCTGCCCCGGGATTCCTGAGCCATCCTTTAGCCGTGGCTGGAAGATGACCCAACTGCCCCGCCGCCTCCAGATCGAACACAACCTCATGCATCGAACTGGCAGTGTCTGGCATAGGTCGCTGACTGAGCGTCGCACTGATGTTGGAAACAGGGTATCGAAACTTATGAAACAGAATCGACGCACCTTCGGCTTTGCCGGTCACACTGGCCGGCAGCCACTTTCCAGACGCAAACTGCCGAAACACCACATCGCCGCTGACCTTACCAACCGGCTGAAAATGATCGAAAAACTTCTGTGACTTGGGCGGCATCAGAGGCTTCAGGTCCTGATTGACCGGAAAGTTCTCGAGATGCAGGTTTGCGATCGGTGGTTCCGCATTGACTCCCAGAGGCATCTGAAAATCACCCGTGATCAAGGCATCCCCGTCGCGCGCATTGATCAGCCGAAATTCGATATGGGAATTGCTCCAGAAGAACTTGGCTCGGACATCCGTCAGTTCAATCGGTACGACCGGCGAGCTTATCTGGCCGTCACGAATATCGACATCCAGATGCAGATCCGGAACCGAGGCATCTGCTCGCTTCTCGACTCGGAAATCAACATCCAGTACACCCAGAAATCTCGGCGATACGCCGCTGGTTCCAATCACCAGCGCTGCGGTCTCCTGCTCGGCGGATGCCGACTGCGCTGGCGTTGGTGGCGGAAGAACTTTAGCCATTGAAGTATCGAGCTTCTGCAATTCCTCGGCCAGTTGTGGTGCCGTAGACTTGGCGATCTCCAGAAGACTCTGGTCGGCATTCATGCCGTTAAGCTTTCCTCCCAGCGTCCACGTCTTCTTGCGCAGATCGCAGTCTCCGCTGATGGCCAGATCGCCGGCACCGGGAAGTGTCAACAGTCCGTTGAAATCGTACGATTCCGCGGAAGCTGGGACGGCTTGAAATAAAGGCGTGCTGACCAACAAGCTGGCAGGAGGAATCCCTTCACCATGTTCCAGCATCACCTGAGCACGAACCTTCTCCAAAGTGACCGTCGGTGGAATAAGCGGATCTTTCGACAACGGAATGAATTGATAATCCTGCCAGTTCCAGCGGCCATCGGCACGACGTCTCAACAGTATGTCGATGCCGGAAACTTTTAACGTTCGCAACAGGACCTGCTGCCGCTCAATCAGCATTGCTTCGTCGACCGCGACTTCCAGTGATTCAGCACGCAAGACGGGACGATTCGTTTTGCGATCTCGAATCTCAATGCCGCTGAGCTTTGCTGTTGAGGTCGTCACTAGCTGCAGTTGCCGGAAGTGAAGTTCAAGGTCCGGGGCGGCTTTATCAAACGTCGTCAGCAGCACCTGACGCATCATCGAATTGCCGTTCTGCCAAAGCCAGACACCGCCCGCGCCCATGGCGATTACTATCGCCAGCGCAATGCACAGCATCCACTTGAGAACCGCCGAGAACTTCATGCATCCCTGCCAGTCGCAACTTCCGTTTTTACGAGCATTTAAGCTCGACGCAACCCGATTCTTGTCATCATGACAACCCATCCCTGAGCCGCAATGATGGACAGCGGGAATTCGACCGGCAGACGATACCGAATTGAGCCCACAAAAACCATATGAACCACTAAGAACTGGAGGAATGGACCGGTCAACAGAGCAATCAGAACAGGCTGTTTTCGAAGGTGGACAATCCCAACGATGATCAAGCCCCAAAAAGAGCCGTACCAGGCAAGGCAAGCCAGCGAAGCTGGGCCGCCTGAGAAGCCTGCGGCGTTAAGTGTTGGACTGAGATATCGCCCGGCTTTCAAAATTGCCAACTCAACAGTTCGCACCGGGTTATTGACCGCAAACTCGAAGGCTCTCTGCTTGTAATGAGCATTCGTATCGTACTCCGACATCTTCGAAAAGACGTTTTCGGTATCCACGAAAGTCATGTCACTAGCGCCAGTTGCTCCGGGATGAAGACCGTCGTAAAGACTGGGGCCGGACCACAGCGAGGTGAAAATCCAGTGGCCAGTGACGTTGCTATTTCGCCAGGCCCATGGCAAAAGGGCCAGGTAACACCCTGCAAAAATGAGCGTAGCGTACAGAATCCGACGCCGCCAGGCCTGATGGCTCCAGACAATAACCAGCAGAGAACTCAGCCATGGCCACAGAATCCACCCTGGACGAACCAGAGTTGTCAGACCGGTCAGCAACCCAGCCACAAAAGAATTGCCCGCCGTCAGTGCCTCCCCAGTTCGAACGAGTTTCGTCAGAGGAAGTAAACAGGCCAGGAGTCCAAAACTAAAAAGTGTCTCCGACAGAATCTGCACATTACTGCCAATCTGCAGCGGAGAAACTGCCACGAACAGCAGGGCCACATTGGCAACGGAAACAGTCGCGACTCGACGAGCCAACAACCAGGTCAACCAGCAGCAACCTGTTCCCACAAAAGCCATGACAAGGCTGGCGACAAAAATACTTTGTCCAAAAACGGTGATGCTCGCCGCTAACAGCAATGGAAAGCCGGGAGTTCTTAAAACCCTTCGGGGCGGAGTGTAGATGGAATACTCCTGGCCGCTCGCAATCTTCTGCGCCAGTTCCCAATAACCGTTTGCGTCACCTTCGATCAGGAACTGTCGGCCTTCATGGCGAACGTGGCGATCGATCACAATCGCCGCACCCACGCGAAGGCCCAAAGCCAACAGCAGTAGCGAGAACAGAATCAAACTCTGCCGAGATTTCAGCATTCGCCAGGGCTCATTCGGGTTAATCTCCACAAAGTAATTTGAGCGACATACTGAATGCAGATCTCACAAGGCGCAGACGCAGCGTTCACCGACTACTGCAGGAAAACACGCGATTTATGGACTATGCCGCGATTGTCTGCAACCACGAAGAGCATTCCGGCACAAACTGCTTCAATTTCGGATTTGTTGACTGCTAACGCAGAAATCTGGACGCCGTTCAAAGATCCGAGTCGGGCTAATTTTAACGATTGTTCGATAAACAGAGTCGACAAGGTCTGCGACTCTGGAACAGTCAGGAATCAGCGATGGCTCAGAATCCAATTTTTTCTCGTTGTCTTTCTCTGTTGCGATCCGGAGCCAGTGAACTCGTGAAGGCTCGTCACAAGAGTCGCAAATCCGCTCATACGCTGGGGCCTGTCGATGCGTTGGAAGATCGCGTGCTGCTGGCGAGTGATTTCGGCGATGCCCCTGCTCCCTATCCGGTGACGCAATCTAACGATGGGGCCCGTCACGAAGTCTCCGGGCCGACGCTGGGCCAAACGATCGATTCCGAAGTGGACGGTGCGAACTCCAGCCTCGCCGGCGGTGATGGAGCAGACGAAGATGGTGTCGTTTTCGGAGCGGTAAATGCCGGCCGGACAGACGCGAGTGTTGTCGTCAAGGTTCGCAACGCCGCATTGGGCGGTCGAGTCGACGCGTGGGTAGACTTCAACGGCAACGGCAGTTGGTCCGATCCCGGAGAGAAAATCATCGACAGTGCGGCTGTCACGAACAACACCGATCGACGGTTTACGTTCTCAGTCCCAGCCAACGCCGCGATTGGAACATCCTACGCCCGAGTCCGTGTCAGTACAGCCGGAGGCCTAACTCCGACAGGAGCTGCTTCTGATGGCGAAGTGGAAGATCATAAAGTGACGATCGGGCTGGCATCTCCTGCGCTGACGGCGCCGGCTGCTGCCGCGAAAGTTGACGTATCGAGCAATTATCGAGTCACCTTCCAGTGGGGCGAAGTCCCTCAGGCCGTCGGCTATGAAATCTGGGTCCGCAGTCTCAATTACCAGGCGCAGGACGAGTTCCATCGAACCATCGTGACGGGCACAAGCTATACGCCTAACGTTGACTTCGGCATCGGCAATTATTCTGTCTGGATGCGTTCGCTGGGGACCGGCAATACAATGTCGGCATGGTCGGCTGTGCGTCAGTTTTCAACGGTTGCAAAGCCGACGATCCTTCCGATGACAAGAATGCAGCCCACATCTCGCCCGACGATCGACTGGAGTCC
>CAIJTV010001340.1:0-2319 GCA_903823635.1 uncultured Planctomycetaceae bacterium | reverse complement strand
TTCTCACCACTGACCTCGCGCTGGTTTTCGCCGGGATAGCCACTGGTGAGCAGCATGAACAGCAAGTGCATGTAGCCAGCTCCTGGCGGAGCGTGGTTGTAATCGATCCACCACGGGCTGCGCGAGATGACGGTGCTCTCGCCTCGCTCCAGCGGCTTTGGCCCACGAGCATTGTCGATCCAGCCGAACCAGCCGCCAGGGCCATTGTCGAAAGTCTCCAGGTAGGTCTTCATGAATTGCTGTTCCCCGACTGCAGGTGACCTTGTAAGAGGGCGAATTTTTAAGACGGCGAATTTTCTACACTGCTGGCCGCCGCGATTCGCCAGACACCACGCGCGTTGGATGCCGTTCCATCGCATGCCTCATAAAACATCCTGTAACCAGGAGATTCGTTCGACGCGGCGGGCAGACGGATGAGGCACATCTCTGACGCCTTTGCCGCATCCCAGCCGCCGGGTCCCGGAGCGATGACCGGCTCGGCCTCTTTCTTCCATGTCAGTCCATCGGCGGAGACCGCTCGCAGAATATCCGCGCGGGACGCAGAACTTTCCGACACCGGACTGTAGCCAGCATAATACATCACGTAACCAGCACCGGCCACGCGGACAATCTCCGGGGCGAATGCACAGAGCGAATCATACGGTCCGTCCTGAGCGATCCTCAGGCCGGGTTCCTTATGGAATTCAAGTCCGTCATGCGAAAGAAGACTGATGATTCCCAGTCCTCGATCGAAGAGATACATCCGGCAACGTCCATCATCCAGAAAAACGATCCGTGGCGAAGCGTAGTTATGGCCTGCGGACTCGACGCGGACTCCCGAATCCATGATCCACTTCAGCCCATCCGAAGATGTTGCGCTGCGAATAGTATTTGTGACCGCCTGAGAACCCTCACAGCATTCAAAGTACATTCGCAACCGCTGCCCATCACCAATGGGAACGACTTCCGAAGACACCACGCGGAACTCGCCCGCGCCGCCTTCTTGCGGCGAGAGTCTGACACCCGGCTCGGGAACCCACGCCCTACCATCCTGCGACCACGCGCTTACGATGCGTGTTGACGCGTTGTCATAATCATTCGCTCCAGCCGGAAAGCCGGGGCGAGGAAGGATCTGCGAATAGTACATGCGGAATCCACCGCCGGGCAGTGCTATCACACGCGGAGACACGACACCGCAGAGTCCGGTACGAAGATCTTGGCTGGGCCATGTGGCTTCGGGACGAGGATTCGTATCGTAATCCGGCGGTGCGTCGATCGCGACGTGCAATTCCTTTGACCAGAACACTCCGGGGTCGGCTTCGACGGTATGGACCAGCGGAGAAGCTGCAGAACATTTCGAAAGGTCAATCATCGCCGTCGCTCCTCAGGTTTTCAGCCCCATCTCGCTATGCTGCGCACGAGCCGACTCAGAGTACCGAGCGAAGGCTTCTTCGTCACGTTGGCATGAGACACCTGTAAACACCATCGCGAAGGAACGTCGATGGCGAGTTTGCGACAGGTTTGCATCGGCTCGATGAATCGCCATCCCGTGATGCACGACAACATCTCCCGGCTGCAGGAGGGCAGCAACTTCGCGATTAAAGTCATCCGTGGTGAAATCCATAATCCCCTGCGAAAACCCCAGAATCTGCGATTTGGCATGCTTGCGATAACCACGCAGATGCGAACCATCAACGTAGCGCAGGCAGCCGTTCTCTGCATCCACAGGATCGAGGGCCATCCACATCGTCAGCACATTCGCCGGCTTCAGGCAGAAGTAATAATTGTCCTGATGCGGCGGAGTCACATGATGTGTCGCGGGCGGCTTGTTGAACCATTCCGGTTGATCAACCGTGGCGGGTTCGCCAATCATCGCCTCCGCCAGTGCTTTCCACTTCGGGTGATGAATGTAGTCTCGAAAATACGCATCGCCTCCCATTCGCTGCATCTGTTTGAGCGTCTCGGGGCGAGAACGATCCTGATAGAAAGCATCGCCGTCGGGAAGACCGGGCACCACGTCACGAATGTAACGATCCAGATTCTGCTTCAGCTCCGTAAACTCGCTCTCAGCCAACAACTGGCGGACGATCACGAAACCATGTTGATCGAATTGCTGTTTCTCAAGTTCAAACGTCATTTGGCACTCCTTTCGGGTGATTGGGCCGCAGCACGCTGCGGTACGGATTCCGGCCATGACTCCGACCAGTACAGAACTGAGGATGATTCACTCCAACGGAATCGGCGAGATCCTTCCGCTACCCGGAAACTGTCGCCTGCATTCTGGCTCTTCCGACAACAGCACACACCGGCCGCCTGTATCAGCACGGCATCATTGGCCAG
>CAIJTV010001339.1:0-3173 GCA_903823635.1 uncultured Planctomycetaceae bacterium | reverse complement strand
CAAAGAAATGCAGTCACCACTGTACGCCGAGCCCTGATGTTTGAGGCCGGAGCAGAAGTTGCACTTCCGGGACCGTCGCCGATAATTCTAGTATATGCAGGAGCACTTGCGAAGCCATTCATATCGATCGACTGATACAATGGTGCCTGCTCAATATACGGCAGGATGCGAGCCAACCAGCTGAGGGTTGGAAGCCCTGTCGGGCCAGTCGCCACATTGTATCCGCCGCCGGTAAATGAGTTGTCAACGGTGATTTCATTGGTAGCAAAGGTCCCAAAGACGTCGTGATAATTGTGCAACGCCAACCCCAATTGCTTGAGGTTATTCTTGCACTGAGTTCTACGAGCCGACTCACGAGCCTGCTGCACAGCAGGCAACAACAGAGCAATCAGGATTGCGATAATCGCAATCACAACCAGCAACTCAATGAGCGTAAACGCTCTTCGAAGCCTAAGCCTCATCATGACAGAATCTCCTTTAGAATAAAAAATAATGCAAAAGACACAAACCCTGAATTCTCAGAGCGCTACATCGATAACGTTGGTCTCAGCTTTCACTCCCACTGTCTTGTCCGAGGTATCCACTTTTTGATACTTCTCCGGATAAGGTGACTCAGCTTTAGGCGGCCCACCTTTGCCGGGACCGGCACTCATTGCCTTCATCATCGCCGCTTTCGTCGCATCCGGAGACATCGACAGAGTGATTTTGTAGCTTCCCACACCACAGCCTTCACGACCATCAATCGCCTGCAGTACGAACTTTCCGCCAGCGCCAATTGTCGCCGTTGCACCAACTCCGGCTGGGTCAGTCGGGTTGAATGTAATAATGCAACCCGCCAAATCCCCGCTTCCACCAGTAACCGTTCCCGAAACAGGATACACGGAAGGCTTTGGAGGACCGCTCTCGCCACAGCCTATAACCCAAACCAATAGACAAAAACCCGCTGCATACTGAGAAATCTGCAGAATATGGCGGCTATCCAAAAAACTACGCATGATGAAACAACCCCAAGCACGTAAGTGATGGAAAACAAATTTCTTATCTATCGGAAGTTCACAAGTAGAATACAAACGGATTCCGATGAACGGACGTCCTATTTCGAAAAAACCGGTGGAAACTTTAAGAAAACACCAACGGATGCATCTTTGCATGGAAATTCAGCTCTCTGCGTGATCGTACGTTCAGTTTTCACGCTGGCTAATTCAGAGGCCTTACGACAGATGGTGAGAGACCCCTCACCTATCGTCTTACAGTGGCTTTGGTCGTGAAAAGCCGAAACCAAATCTTCAACTGATTACACACAGAAAGTCAGCGCAGAAAAAAAGCCCGGTCGTTTAAAGACCGGGCTTTCTGAATTGTGCATCAGAGCTGTTGAATTCGGCGACAGATGGCTTCTGCCATCTCCTGCGTCCCCACGGCTGTTGGATCGTTTCGATCGGCTTTCATGTCGTAAGTGACATCTTTTCCTTCTTCGATAATCTCGGCAACGGCCTGTTCCAGCTTCGCGGCCGCCTTGGCTTCGCCGAGATGCTCCAGCATCAGCTTCGCGGAAAGAATCAATGCGGTTGGGTTAACCTTATTCAGGCCCTTGTACTTCGGAGCACTGCCGTGAGTCGCTTCGAAGATGGCTCCGTCGACTCCGATGTTTGCACCAGGAGCAACACCAAGGCCGCCAACAAGTCCGGCACAAAGGTCGCTGAGAATATCACCGTACAGATTTCCCATCACCAGAACGTCGTACTGTTCCGGCTTCTGGACGAGCTGCATACACATGTTGTCGATCAGACGCTCCATGTAAGTGATGTTGCCCGCGTTCAGCTTGCCAGCGTTCGCATCCGGAGATGGAGCGACATTCTTTGCCAACTCGGCCCATTCATGTTTTGCATGATAAGAATTGGCCACCGCTCGGGTGACGTCGTACCACAGTCCATCGGTGAACTTCATGATGTTCGCCTTGGAGATGGATGTCACAGACTTGCGTTTATGATCCACAGCATACTTGAATGCATAGTCAGCAATACGAGTCGTCCCTTCGATGGACATCGGCTTAATGCTGACGCCCGTGGTCTTCAGGCCGGTCGTGATCTTCTTGCCCGAAGCCACTTCGTTGATCTGACCGATCAGCTTCTCGGTAACAGCTTCACCCGCCTTGAATTCAACACCGGCATACAGGTCTTCCGTGTTTTCGCGAACAATCACAAGGTCCACATTGCAGGATTCAAAGAATGTTCGGACCCCTTTGTACGTCTTGCAGGGGCGAACGCAGGCGTACAGACCGAGTTCCTGGCGAAGGTAAACGTTAACGCTGCGGAAACCCTTGCCAATCGGTGTGGTGATCGGAGCTTTCAACGCAACGCCGTTAGCACGAATAGACTCCAGAACGCTGGCTGGCACGCCACCCTTGGCTTCAATGACTTCAATGCCGCATTCCTGCACGTCCCACTGAATCTTAACTCCGGTGGCTTCAACGCACTTTCGTGTTGCTTCAGCGATCTCCGGGCCAACACCATCACCTGGCAAAAGGGTAACTTTGTGCATTGCTGTTCTTCGTTTTTCCTGAACCTTGTGGACGTCTGGAACCTTCATTCACGACAACTCGGACGGTAACACAACATCGAAACCGCTTCAACCACTCGCGATTGCGACTGCCCCCAAACCCGCAGGGAGAACCGGGTTTCTGAAGATCCGGAACGATTCCGGACTCGATAACCGCTACCAGTCATCCGTAGGGAACTCTAAACTGAGCGAAAAGTGCCTGACATGGACAACCCGCCTCAGAATTCAGCCACAGAAAGCGGCCTGGCGATGACCTCAAAACTCCCGCGTGTCTTCCCGGAAATAGCTGAGCAGCACCCCGCTGAGGCGAATGCTGCCTGTCGCCACCCTGCCCTTCCCAGGCCCGGCCGTCTTCGCTTGCTCCTGCTGATTTTGATCAGCCTACTGCCTTTTTCCGCCGCCTTGGCAGAAAACTGGCCATGCTGGCGAGGCCCTCGAGGCGACGGTACGTCCGTTGAGACTGATGTTCCAACCGTCTGGGATGGAAAAACCGGGGAGAACATTGTCTGGAAGTCGAAACTGCGAGGAACCGGTCACGCGTCACCAGTCATCTGGAATGATCGCATCTTTCTGAGCGGCTGCGACGAAGCCACAGGCGAAAGAATTCTGACATGCCT
>CAIJTV010001338.1:0-1518 GCA_903823635.1 uncultured Planctomycetaceae bacterium | reverse complement strand
GTTGCCTTACTGGCCGTGATAACTTGTGCTAGTGTCTCCAGAGCACAGGATGTCATCGAATTCAATCGCGATATCCGGCCCATTCTGTCTTCCAATTGTTTCGACTGCCACGGCTTCGACGCGAACCATCGAAAAGGGGATCTGAGGCTCGATACTCTGGAAGGTGCTACGCTGGAACATGATGGCGTTGTTGCGATCAAGCCGGGTGATCCTTCCGCCAGCGAACTGATCAATCGAATCCTGAGCGACGATGCCGATGTGGTTATGCCGCCGCCTTCGACAAAGAAGACTCTCACGGCCGCCCAGAAGGATCTGCTTCGTCGCTGGATCGAACAAGGTGCGAAGTACCAAAAGCACTGGGCATTCGAAAGCCCGGTCTCGCCTGCTGTTCCGGAAGTCGCGGATTCTGCGTGGGTGAAGAATCCGGTCGATGCCTTTATCCTGAGCCGTCTCGAACGCGAAAAGCTAAAGCCACAGCGAGAGGCAGATCGTGAAGTTCTGATTCGTCGAGTCGCATTTACTCTGACCGGGCTGCCTCCGAAGATCGCAGAAGTCGACATGTTTCTCAAGGACACATCGCCCGATGCGTATGAGAAAATGGTCAACCGATATCTGGACTCGCCACGTTACGGTGAGGAACAAGCTCGCTACTGGCTGGACGTAGCTCGTTACGCGGACACTCATGGACTTCATCTCGACAACGAACGAGAAATGTGGGCCTATCGTGACTGGGTCATCGGTGCCTTCAATCAAAACCTTTCGTTCGACAAGTTTACGACCTGGCAATTGGCTGGCGACCTGCTTCCCGAACCGACTCTCGAACAAAAAGTTGCCACCGGTTTCAACCGCTGCAACGTCACAACCAGCGAAGGAGGAGCCATCGCCGATGAATGGCTCTACCGTTATGCCGTTGACCGCACCAGTACGACGATGCAGACATGGATGGGCCTGACGGCGGGTTGTGCGGTTTGCCACGATCACAAATTTGACCCGGTGACTCAACGCGATTTCTATTCGATGTATGCATTCTTCTACTCCACCTCAGACCCCGCGATGGATGGAAATATCCGCAACACAAATCCGTTCCTGAAAGTCCCAAGTGCTGAGCAACGCCTGGCTCTGGAAGCAGCTCAGTCGGCCGAAGCAGCCGCTCGAGTGAAGCTGGAAGAGGCCGTCACAAAGATTGAGTACGCAGATCCCGCATTATCGGCTGGCAACGTATCACCGATCAAACAGATCTCAGATGAGATCATTGATGATTCATTTCCTTTCGGGTCTCGCTCCAGAAACACTTCGCGAAACGATGCGGCCTGGATCCTTGATCCGGAGTTTGGCACAAAGTCTGGTCGGCGAGTTCTGGAATTGGCGTTTGGTTCGCAGTACGACGTCACCATAGAACTGGCTTTGATTCCTGTTGTCGTTCCGGAAGAGGGACAGATCGAATTCTGGGTCAGGGTTGATGCCTTCAGTCCGCCAAAAGGATTTGCTCTGCAGTTCGACGATGGCAAGAATCACCGC
>CAIJTV010001337.1:0-1600 GCA_903823635.1 uncultured Planctomycetaceae bacterium | reverse complement strand
GCAAACGACGGAAGTGATCACGATTCCGATGGACACAAGCACCCAGCGAATACTTCGGAAGATAATCATCAACATAAAAGACAAAACACCCAGTGAGGCGAGGTACAGAAGATTGCCGTCCCGCTCAACCAGATCAAACATGTCCTGAATCTGAACGGCTTCCCCTGCGACCGAGGTCTTGGCATCAAACTCCCTGGCCACCGCTCGAATCGCACGGATCGTGTCGACTCGTGCCGCGTTGGCTGAATCGCCGGCATAAAGCTGGAGTACGATCGCAGTGGTTTCCTGATCCGGGCCGATCAGAATTCCGTCAAACAGACTGAGCAGGGCTCTGCGAGTGTTTCTATTTCGAGGAGTCTTCTGGAGGAATCGAGCAAGGTCTCGAGTTCTCGCGCCATCCACTCCCGGCAGTTCCCCAAGCTTTGCGGCCAACGTTTTTATGCGTTGCTCCGCTTCAGGAGTGAGTTCAGGATATTCGCCTTCAGGATTTGTCTGTAGCAGTCCGGGCTGATGCCAGGCAACAATGACAAACTCGTCGCCTCCAAAATCCTTGCGAGATCTCTTTAAGACCTGAATGTCGGGGTTGGCTGGAGGAAAAAAGGACTCGATTGTCTGGTCGAACGACAGTCGATTCGCCACCGGGATGGCTCCCAGCAACAAAACAACCGTGGCCAGCAGCAGCCAATTGCGATAATCCACGAGCCGATTCATGACAATCCTTTGCACGATTGCCATCGCTCACCACGTGAATAGCCCGTCGGCTCCGCCCGGAGCCACTCACAGGGAGTTTTCTGACCATCCACGTTGATAACTTTCCTCAAAATTCAGGCCGCCTGCCGATTCGATCGCGGCGGAACTGTAACGGATGTGTTTCTATCGTGTCACTGCCGGTCTCGAATTCCCGGCGGTTTCAGCGATCAGACACCACCGGATAGCGGGATATTGATTTGGAAAGCAGAGCGGTGATTTCTTCTTGTTTTCGTCGCAAAAATCTCATCTCGCGTCTTTGCGATTCTGCGTCTCTGTGTGAAACTGTTTTTTCACGCAAAGACGCCAGGACGCACAGGGGAAAAACAGAATTCACGGGCTTTAATGGACTGGACTTTCAACCTGAACCCCAGACCGGCAGCCCATAGCATGCTCGCTTTCCAAGCGGCATATCCGCACAGTCCTGCGGTCAGTAACGAAAAAGAGGCTTCTTCCGCACAGGATGCATGAAACGGCGTCTCGCAATCGAGATCCCGGGCGGCGTCATGTTCAGATCCGGGGGAATTGAAGTTACGGCATTTCTTTGGGTATAAACGAGGCTATCATGATCTGCCGGTGTCCGCGTCTCATCGCGTTCGGTGTGCTGAGACGAGATCGCCGTCGAATCTTCCTGCCTCCGCATTGACCCACCAGCGGATCTCTATTCATGAACACTCCCACTGCGCGTTTCTTCGCATCGTGTGCGTTTGTCTCCATTGTTCTTTTCAGTCAACCGGCATTCAGCGACGTTGACTTTCAGCGGGACGTGCAGCCCATTCTGGCCGAACACTGTTGGCATTGTCACGGTGCTGACGCAGAAGATCGCAGAGGCGGCCTTCGGCTTGACGTTCAG
>CAIJTV010001336.1:0-3542 GCA_903823635.1 uncultured Planctomycetaceae bacterium | reverse complement strand
GGCGACACAAAACAGACTTGTTGAACCCCATTCAGGGTGCGCTACGGGACACTGACCTATGGCGGCGCTCATCCACGTTCGTGGATTCTTTTGCACAGGCTGATGCGTACGAGCCTTTCAGGCTCAATCGCAACCGTGACGATGTCGATTAACTGCAAGTGAGTTGACGCACAGTTGTCAACTCGTATTTCGTGTCGCGCAGAAGCAGAAAAACGTCCAATATGGTCGTTAAAATTACCAACTGGTTTCGATTATCATCGCAGTCTGAAACGACGGCATGAAATGTTCGGACCAGAAAAGATTTGCGTCTTTGAGTCCATTATTTCCAGAGCGTCTTTTAGGCTAAGGTTGAATCGTCATGCATCACAAATTCTCTCGTCGCCATTTCGCAGGTCTCGCCGGAGCGACTTCGCTGGGTCTATGCAGCGCACTAACACCATGGGCATCCATCTCAGCCGCGCAGGTGGCCTCCCCCAGTGCTGATGATGTCTTAAAAGATCTGCTGGACGGAAATGCAAGGTTTGTCAGCGGCAATACCGAAAGTCCACGGCGCGCCCCCCGAGACTTCGCCTTGCTGTCTGAAATTCAACGACCTGAAGCCATCATCATCGCCTGTGCGGACTCGAGAGTACCTCCGGAGATTCTTTTTGATCAGGGCGTCGGAGACCTGTTCGTGGTCCGCGTTGCTGGCAACATCGTGAGCGGGGCAGGAGCCGTGGTCAAAGGGAGTATTGAATATGCAGTTGCCGAACTGGGCGTCAAGCTGATCATGGTCCTGGGACACAGCAATTGCGGCGCAGTCAAGGCTGCCGTCAAGCACATCAACGATCAGGACCCGCTGCCGGGCGCAATTGACGAGATGGTGAAACTGATTCAGCCGGCAGTCGGGCGAGCAAAACAACTCCCGGGTGACATCGTCGAGAATGCAATCCGGGAAAACGTTCTGCTTGGCGTCGAGCGGCTCAAAGGGCTCGAACCGATCATCAAGGAACCTGTTGCCGCGGGACACCTGAAAGTGGTGGGAGCAATTTACGACCTCGCATCCGGCCGTGTTCGGCTGGTAGACTGAGGCAAAACGATTTTTCATCCCCGCAGAACGAAGGTCATTGCTATTCCAATTTTCCCCCGGGTGCAGGATGTTGCCAGTCCCGTGCCAATCTCGACTGCTGACGATATCGCAACGCTTGAGTCGTCGCTGACAGGCAAAACCTATTGGAGCGAAGACCTGGCGCCCGTCCCCCTGTCGGCTCGCCGCTGGGCTTTGCGGGACATGATTGCCTTGTGGGTCGCGTTATCCGCGTGTATTCCAACGTACATGCTGGCGTCGTCGTTGATCCAGCAGGGGATGAACTGGTGGCAGGCGGTTTTGACCATCTTTCTGGGGAACCTCGTGGTTCTGCTGCCGATGGTTCTTAACGCCCATGCGGGGACGAAATACGGGATTCCGTTTCCCGTACTCTGCCGTGCGGCCTTTGGCTTGCGGGGCGCGAATGTCCCTGCGCTGTTGCGCGCTCTGGTCGCCTGTGGCTGGTTCGGTATCCAGACTTGGATCGGGGGCTGGGCCATCTATAAAGTTCTCGAACTTTACTTCCCCTCGTGGTCGCAGCAAACGAAGCTCCCCGTAATAGACATCAACTTGCCGCAGCTGATTTGCTTTCTGGCTTTCTGGAGCCTTAATCAGTACATCATTTGGCGTGGCATCGAATCCGTGAGGGCGCTCCTGAATATCAAGGCCCCCTTATTGATTGGCCTGGGACTTGCGCTTTTGGTCTGGGCCTATCGCGAGGCGGGCGGATTCGGGCCCATGTTGTCGCAACCGTCACAGTTCGTGTTGGGTGGTAAGCGGGAAGGGCAATTCTGGAGCTTCTTTTTTCCCGCGCTGACCGCGAATGTCGGGTTCTGGGCGACGCTGGCGCTGAACATCCCCGATTTTACGCGCTATGTGAAAACCCAACGCGACCAGATGCTTGGACAGGCGTTGGGGCTTCCCTTGACGATGGGTTTATACTCGTTCATTGGAGTGGCAGTCACCTCGGCATCCGTTGTGATCTACGGTCAGGCGATCTGGGACCCGGTAGAATTGTTGTCTCGCTTCGAGAGCCCGTTCTGGCATGCGTTAGGCTTGTTCGGGTTGGTCCTTGCCACACTGGCCACCAATCTGGCTGCCAACGTTGTCGGGCCCGCCAACGACTTCGCCAACCTGAGTCCGCGTCACATCTCGTTTCGAACGGGGGCGATCCTGACTGGATTGATCGGGATTCTCATTCAACCCTGGCGGCTTGTGGAGGATCCATCCGGTTACATCTTCAAGTGGCTGGTCGCCTACTCCGCCTTGTTGGGTGCCGTCGGTGGCGTGATGATTGCCGACTATTATGTCCTGCGACGGAGGCGGCTTGATCTGCGTGGACTCTACGAACCCCAGGGCCCTTATTGGTACACGATGGGGTTTCACATTGCCGGGATGGTCGCTCTGGTGACTGGAATCGCCCCCTGCGTTCCCGGTTTTCTCGCGACGATCGGTACGCAATCGCATTCCTCACTGTGGACCGAGATTTACAATTACGCCTGGTTCATCAGCTTTGGAATCTCTTTCTTGGTGTACTTGGCGATCACGTTGGGTTGCCGAAACTCTCGAGGAACACCCACAGCCAAGCCCACTACGAACGGCGAAATTCAATCATGACAACCGACTACGACAAAATCGCCAGAGAGTATCAGGAGTCGAAGCTCCAGCCGTGGCGCACCCATGTCGAACAATACACGCTGCTCAGCCTCGCCAGTCAGGTTCAGGGCCTGCAAACACTCGACCTCGCCTGTGGAGAGGGTTATTACACGCGACTTCTCCGTCGATTGGGCGCGGAACCCATCACCGGCGTCGATCTCTCGATGGGGATGATTGAATTGGCTCGTTCCCAGGAAACGTCGGAGCCGCTTGGTATTCAATACAGTGTCGGCGACGCGAGGGCCATCGACTTGGGCGCGACATCGGATTTAGTGTTTGCGGCTTACTTGCTGAATTACGCGAGCAATTACCAGGAACTCCTCTCGATGTGCGAGGCCATAGCCCGCAATCTCAAACCGGGCGGACGTTTTGTGACGGTAAACAATAACCCCCATGATCCACCTTCAAACTTTGAAACCGGGCGAGTTTACGGTTACTCGAAACGGCTTCAGGGGAGTCTGCAGGAAGGCGCGCCGATCATTTGGAGTTTCCATCTCCCTGAGGGGACCGTCGAAGTAACCAATTACTATTTAAGCATGGTGAATCTGGAACGCGCTCTGCAGGCCGCTGGACTGACGAACATTATTTGGCACAAGCCAAAGGTATCGCCAGAGGGCCTTCGGCAATGGGGGGAATCACACTGGGACGCGTTTCTCTCAAACTCACCAGTCACCTTTTTTGAATGCACCAAAAGTTGATGGTGATGCTGGGACGAAATCTGCGAATAGAATCAGGTGCCGCGAGCAACCGTTCATGCGGCGTTGGTGAAACTTGAAGCTTTCGCTTACGGGATTCAGGACGGTAAAACGAACCGTCTGGT
>CAIJTV010001335.1:0-3638 GCA_903823635.1 uncultured Planctomycetaceae bacterium | reverse complement strand
CTTTCGCCGGTCTTCGCCCCACTTTGCTCAACTTCGTCCAGCAAGTGCTCTGCGACAAATCCAGCCAGCATGGATACGATTCGGATGTACACCTCCATCCCCCGAACATTTCAGGATCACTCACGTTAGGCTGGACATCGATTCGGAAGAACCGGACAATGTCAGACTTCAATTCTGATGCAGGGGTGTCGCCCGGAGTGTTGTGACTTCGGGTTCTCGATCAGAACCTTTCTTCATTACGACGCCCCTGAATAGTGTTAGCGGCAGAGCTTGATGCTGACTCGTGACGAGATGCTGAGCCACCTCAAGGCCAAACGGCCTGTGGTCGCTCCATCGATGCTTAAATGCGATTTCGGAAACCTGCGGCGGGAGACAGAACTGCTGGACTCGGCGGGTTCGTCGCTGCTCCACTGGGATGTCATGGATGGCCACTTTGTGCCCAACCTGTCCTATGGCCCAATGGTGATTGAACGAGTTCGTCCCCTGACGAAAACGCCGTTTGACGCTCACCTGATGATTTCCGATCCCGCAAAGTATCTCGACGAATACGTCAAAGCGGGCTGCGAAGCGATTACTTTCCATCTGGAAGCGGTCCCTCAACCAGTTTCGCTGCTGCGTGAAATTCGCAAAAGGAACCTGGTCGCGGGACTGGCCATCAACCCGGGAACTCCATTTTCAGCAGCAGAACCATTCCGTCGCGAGTGTGATTTGTTCCTGGTCATGAGTGTAAACCCCGGCTTCGGTGGTCAGAAATTCATGCCGGAAGTTGTGCCAAAGATTGCTGCGGCGCGGGCTCTGGCCGGGAATGATCTGATTATCTCCGTGGACGGCGGCATTGGTCGATCCACGATCAAACAATGTGCGGACGCAGGATGCGACGTGTTTGTGGCAGGAAGTTCCGTCTTTGATGAACCCTGTTATACGGCAGCGATTGCCGAGCTTGAGCAGACAGCAACCGGATCGCGGTCTGCTTGTTGAGGAATGAATCCTTATGTCAACAGTGATTTTGATTCGTGCTGGATCAACGGACTACGATGAGCAGCATCGTGTCCTTGGAACGCTCGATATGCCTGTGAATAATCGTGGGGTCGAACAGATCCGCGAAATCAACGGGCAATTGGCTGCGAAAGGCATTAAGCTTCAGGCCATTCTGACCTCGCCGGAAGATCCGGCCTGCGGCACGGCTCACGCCGTTGCGGAGGTTCAGGGTGGTGTCAAAGTCAAGGAGATGGACGAACTTCGGAACGTCAACCAGGGACTCTGGCAGGGTTTGCCGGAGTCTGATATCCGCAAGAGATTTCCTCGACTTTTTAAGTCCGGAAAAGAGGATGTGACGGCGATTTGTCCGCCAGAAGGTGAGACACTCTCCGATGCTTGCCAGCGTCTGGAGCGAGTCCTCAGCAAAGCCATGCGTAAATACGACGTCCTGGCTGTTGTGGCACCGGAGCCACTGGCAACCGTAATTCGCTGCACGCTTCAGCACAGACGGCCTCATGTAACTGCCTGCCTGTGCGGAGAAGAGTCCAACGAGCTTGTTCAGATTCTTGAGTCGACTACATTTGAAGCAGCTCACTTTGCGGCGGTCGAAGAACCTCAGCCAGTCGGTGCTGCTCAGTCAGTCGGCGAAATGGAGAATGATCGATGAGTACTCTGGAAAACACTGATACTTCAGCGAAGTCGGCCGTCAAACGCCCCAAACGCGGAGTGCCGGAAGGCCTCTGGCTGCGTTGCGATGGTTGCGGCGCAACGGTTTTTCGCAAACAGGTTGAACAGAACCTGAATGTCTGCCCCGAGTGCGAACACCATTTCTACGTCCCGACGTCGATGCGAATTCGTCAGTTGCTCGACCCGGACAGCTTCGAAGAATGGTACGCCGAAATGTCGTCCGGCGATCCGCTCGGTTTTTCCGATCGCAAACCCTACAAAGAACGCATTATCGATGAACAGAAAAAGACAGGCATGAAGGATGCCTGTACTGTGGGTCGCGGATACATGCGAGGACGCCCACTGGTCTTCGCAACGACCGACTCTGCTTTCATCATGGGAAGCATGGGCTCCGTCGTCGGCGAAAAGCTGACTCGCGCTGTTGAAAAAGCCACCGAACTCTCGCTGCCGCTGATCATCGTCAGCGGTTCTGGCGGTGGTGCTCGTATGCATGAAGGGATCATCTCCCTGATGCAAATGGGCAAAGTCTCGGCCGCACTGGCTCGCTTCCGCCGCGCCAACGGACTTTTTATTTCAGTGATGACAGATCCGACAATGGGCGGAGTCGCAGCCAGCTTTGCTTCACTCGGCGATATCATCGTCGCCGAACCAAAAGCCCTCGTTGGTTTTGCGGGTCCTCGAGTCGTCCAGGCAACCTGCAAAATCGATCTGCCTGAAGGATTTCAAACCAGCGAATTCCTGCTCAAGCACGGCTTTGTGGATCGCATTATCCATCGCTCCGAAATGCGTTCAGAGCTGGCTCGCCTGATCGACTATGGCAGCCGATAGTCACCAGACATGCTGATTTTTAAGTAGGATGGGCATTCGTGCCCGTCCTTTTTTTTCGCAACAGCGGTTCACAGTCACCATTCCGAACATAAGCGGCAACCGGTCATCCCCGCTATGTTTCAGAGGTTGGTTGAACCGGCGACTCCTCTTCCGCTGCGGTTTCCGGCATGCCAGCCAGCATCGCTTCCAGCTCGGCCGTGACCTGCTGAAAAAACGGCTGATCCGGCGCACCGCCCGGGGTTGTTACCGCGGCATACGCTTCCAGTCGATCAATCGTAAACGCAAGGATCGCCAGCAGCCTTGGAATCTCTCGCTCGATCGATTGTACTAACTGCGCGGCTCGACCGTGATATTCATTGCCCTCATGAGCCGCTTCTATGTTCCAGCGTTTCACGTTCGGAATTTGCTTCTGCCCAAACTCCATAGCCTTCTGAGCAGCTTCCAGATCTTTCACCTCTTCGATGCATGACGGCCGAAAATCTCCCATGCGTCGCATGCGACATTGGTGCAGACGAACACGAGCATCAGAGATATCACGGATGCAGTTTTCAATCTCGCGTTTCCAGAATCCGGGGCGATCACGTTCCAGCCAGAATAGAATCTGCCGCAGTTGACTGTCGAGCGTCGTCAGGCACAGACGAGCCTCTTCCTGAAACGCGATAACGGCCGCAGCAAACTGACGGATAGCATCGACCGACGTCACATTGGCTGACTGACCCATTAAGCACTCTCCTGGGAAACCAGGAACGCCTGTCCTGGTTTTGTTATGGCCTCTAAGCCACTATTGCTGCTGGAGATACTCTTCGACCAACTGCGCTTTTCGCAGCAGATACGGAATGAACTGTTCATTCGACTCAACAAATCGCCCCAGCGATTTCATGTTGGAAACAAACTCTTCCGAAAACCGCAACTGCTCCTGATCCCGCCAGGTCTGCCCCAGATGATTAAGCTGCCCTGCCACGGCAGCCGTCTTTTCATTGATCTCTTCATTAAAGCGGCGCAGCATTTGAGCAAATCGGCGAAGTTCGCCCGGATCCACAATGGCCTGAGTCATCCCTCGAACCCTCCCACAAAAATGCGTGTGCCCCCGGTGTTACTAAACGTGACACCGGACAATGCTCCGGAACTTTTACGCGCCTTTTTCT
>CAIJTV010001334.1:0-2813 GCA_903823635.1 uncultured Planctomycetaceae bacterium | reverse complement strand
GGTCGGCTTGAACAGTCTTTTGCCCGACTAACACAATTCACAGCGGATGCATCGCATGAACTTCGCACGCCGCTGGCCGTCATTCAAAGTCAGATGGAGCTGGCGCTGGGAAAGCCGCGGACGCCCGAGGCTTATCAACAGACTCTGGAAATCTGCCTGAAGTCTTCTGATCGTATGCGGTCGCTGATTGATGGACTGTTGCTGCTCGCACGCACGGATGCGGAACGTCTGGAGATGCGACCGGTACCTGTCGATCTCCGTGATATTGCTGAAGATGCAATCAGCCAGTTGCAGGACAAAGCCACCGCGGCGGAGATCGAACTGGAATGCGTTGTACCTGAAGACAACCTGAACATCATGGCCGATTCCAGGTTCCTCGCGCAGATACCAGCTAACCTAATTGATAATGCGATCCAGCATACTCCCGCCGGTGGAAAAATTTCTCTGGAAGTGCGACGCGAAGGTGACAAGGCGGTGTTAACGGTGAGAGATACAGGCTGTGGAATTGCGGCCGAACATATCCCCCATCTGTTTGAACGCTTCTATCGAATTGATGCTGGAAGATCTCGCCGGCATGGCGGCAGTGGACTGGGCCTGGCGATTTGTCGCAGTCTGGTCGAAGCCCATAACGGAACAATCACGTGTGAATCAAAACTGGGGGAAGGTTCAGTGTTTAAAGTTTGTCTGCCGATCGCCTCTGATGTTGAAGTCCCTGTCATTGAAGTACCTGTCGATGGCGAGTCGCACGTTTAAATCAAAAAGACAGCAATCCTTTCAACAGAGTCGCTGATCGCGGCCCCAAGGTTTACCGGAGAGAAAATTGAACATTCCGTGTCTCACATACTCTAAACGAGCGATCCTGCTGAACCTCACCTGCAGCGTGCAAGTAATCCTGCTGATCGCTGCACTGATCGGCAGCGCAGGGTTAACCTGCGTTTGTGCTGATGATGCCGTAGACCCAGGCACACTAAAACATCTGGCCGGCCATTGGCATGTGTCTCAGGCTGAACCAGCAACCTACTATTACAAAGATGCCGAACAGTACCTTGATCTGTTCTCCTATCATCGAAAAGATTCCAACAAGGATGGTATCGACAATCTTGTGCTCAGTCACAACGAAACGCACCTGATGATGGACAGTCAGGGATATCCCAATCATCCGACCGCGATCTTTCCCAACTCCGGCAACCCGAATCGGATTGAGATTCAGAAGTTTCGTTTTCAAATTCCGCTGGAGCCAAAACTCAACGACCATATCACTCGACTTCCGATGGGGCCGATTGGCACGGCTGTGAATGGCGTGGTTTATTTCAACCCATTTGAACAGGGTGGAATGAATGCTGTCGAGGGCTATTCGGAAGTCTGGCTGGACTCCTGCTGCGGACATCCTCAGCAAACCGGCGTTTATCACTACCACAAGTATCCGGTCTGTGTGAAATCTCCGTTCAAGGATAATGGCAAGCAGCATTCGCCAGTGATTGGTTTTGCCTTCGATGGCTTTCCAATCTACGGTCCTTATGAATCGGAAGGGCTGATGGCCAAAGATGCCGTCGGTGAGCAGACTCTGGATGCCTGCAACGGACATACAGACTCGGTTCGCGGTTATCATTATCACGTGACTCCAGGTCGATTCCCTTACATCATCGGCGGATATGCCGGTGTGCCGGAGCCAGCGAATATTCGCGGACGTCGTGGTCTGGAAACGGGAGCGATTGAAGACAACAGCAGCGGCGAGAGTTCGCAGCCCAAAGTCATTGCCGCCGTTCGCCCCGCAAACGGTCAGCCCGGAACAAAGCAAAAGCTGGAGATTGAACTTGATCCGACTCAGGCTACGCGAGTACGGGTCCCGGAAGGTACTCCGGAATGGGTGCAGGTAGGACCTTATGAAGCAGTGTCCATCGAACGCAAAGGAAACATGCTTCAGGTTGAAATCCAGATCCCGGAAGACGCAACGCTCGGCGTTCTGATGGATTGCCATATTGAGTTCAAAGCAGCCGATCGTCCCCGCGCTGTGTTCAAACGAAACGATGTGTTCCGAGTTGTTGAAGTCGAAGATCCTTGAATAACCTCAGGGCAACCCCGTTCTGAAGTCGGTGTGTTCTTGTAGGGTGTGACCAGCGGAGCGCCGGCACACCGAACGGCAGCCAAAATGGTGTGCCCGCGCTCCGCTGGTCACACCCTACGAACCACTCAGATTTAACAAATGCGTTACCGTGCCTGAATAACCTCCCTCCCTTGAACCTGTTTTCTCTGTCTATTGAAAGGCGAGTCCTATGAAGAAGATCCTGTTGGCAAGTGCTGTCATGGCATTGCTGGGCGTAACTGTCACGATGAATGTTCTTGCACAGCCACCGGCTGGCGAAGGCCGCCCTGATGGACCACCTCCACGAGGTGAAGGTGGTCCCGACGATCGACCTCGTCCTCCACATCCGGTGATGGATGCTTTGGACAAAGATCACAATGGCGAGATTTCTGAAGAAGAGATCAACAATGCGACGGCGGCTCTGAAGTCGCTCGACAAGAACAGCGATGGAAAACTGACGGACGATGAAATTCGACCTCCACGCCCGGAAGGTGGCCCCGGACGTGACGGCGAACGTCGTCCTGACGGTCCTCCTCGTGGCGAAGGAGAACCTCGCGGTGATCGACCACCAGGTGACGGCCCTCCCGGCGATCGCCCACCACGTGATGGCGAAGGACGTCCGCCGCGCGACGGGGAAGGACGACCACCAGGCGAAGGCCGAGGTCCGCGTGAAGGTGGTGAAGGGCGACCTCCCGGCGGACGCGAACAGGGACGCGGCGAAGGACCTCCG
>CAIJTV010001333.1:0-7792 GCA_903823635.1 uncultured Planctomycetaceae bacterium | reverse complement strand
CGGATATGCTTCGGATCGGTGCATTGGTACTCCTTCAACTTCCGCCGATAGCTCTTGAGAACTTTCACACACTCCTGCAAAGTCTTCCGTTGGATTTCTCCATTGGTGAAAGTGTCCTTACCGAGACTGACTCCGCGAACTAGCTGCTCCAGAACTCGAACAGAAGGACTCCCGTCACTTTCCCCGATCGCCATGCGTATGGCTGATGTGCCCAATTCAATAACTGCCAGCGGAAACGTGTTCTTGATTCGCTGAGACTCGACGGGGGCTTCTGCACGCGGGGCGTCAGGGCGAACCGATTGATCATTTCGATTGGGTTCAGTTGGGGCGTTCATGGCAACACTGGCTTCAGAGGAAATTAGGAGACCGTTTCGAAGGAAAGCGTCCTGAGCCTACGTTTTTTTTTCCGACTTCACTGCGGACTCCTGACGCACCCAAGCAGCAGCGCCCACGGCACCTGCCAAGTCACCTAATTCACTGACTTTTAGTTTCGCGCAATCGGCGAGTGACGGCAGAACGTTGCGTTTGATGCCCTCTCGAACACCCTCGAGATACAACTTTGGCATCGCTTCTACCAGACCACCTCCCAGAATCACAACATCAGGTGCGAGGATATTGATAAGGCTGCCGATCCCACGTCCTACCTGCTCTGCCGCTCGACGCACAATCATCTCGATTGCTTTGTCTCCCATGTCGATCGACTTTGCCAGAATCGAACTACGAATCTTTCCGATGTCAGTTCCCGCAAATTCTTTAAGGTGCGGTGCTTGTCCGCGAAAAACAGCTTTGGCTGCTTCCGCAGAAATCGCCAGTCGACTCGCAAGACCTTCCAGCGTCCCGACCGGACCTACGCCAGCCGCCGCTCCCTCGGTTGCCATCTGGAGATATCCGACCTCCATACAAGATGATCGCGAGCCGCGAAAAATCTTCCCTTCGTAAACACATCCGCCGCCGATCCCGGTGCCAGGAAAGACGCCCAGCACACACCTTTGCCCCTGCCCTGCTCCGGCAACGTATTCGCCGAAAACTCCGGCATCGACATCGTTGCAAATGGCCGCAGGACACTTGAATCTCTTTGAAAGGAATTCCTGAAGCGCGACATTCTTCCAGCCAAGGTTCGGCGCTTCCAGAATTACGCCGCGCTGAAGATCTAACGGCCCCGGGACTCCCGCTCCAATTCCTGCAACTTCGTCAGGGTGAACCTCTGCTGCCTCAAGGGCCATGGTGATCGTTTCAGCGAGTCGCTCCAACGCGAGCTGCTCACCTTCATTGCCACGAGTTTTCCGGCGTTTCTTGGCGAGCACCTTAAGCTTGTCGTCAAAAACAACGGCCATCATTTTGGTGCCACCCAGATCAAATCCGATCCAGATGCGGCGTTTTGGGGTCTCGTCTGTCATTTTGCTCTCAAATTAGTACCAATGCGGGCCAACAGAATGCCCCGTCAATCTACGTAGGATAACAATTCAGGCAGTAGATGCTCCAGCAACCACGAAATCAGATTTCTCAGACGACAGCCATTTGCAAACCGCGACAGAACATTGCGGGAACACGCGAACTCAAGGCGAACGGGTAGACTGGACCGAGGAACTAACAGATTTTGATAGTTCCTGCAGAATGTTTTCCAACTCCGCCTATGGTTACGATACATCCAATCCTTGAATTGTCGTTCGACTAAATAACACATTGAGACGAATTGAAATGTCTTTCCGCGCTCACTCGATCCTGTTTCTCTGCTTCATGCTTCCGGTTGCAGCGAGCAGATTTTTGTTGGCTGCTGAAGATGCCTCTCAGCCCATACTCCGATCGGAGTTTGTGTTCCCCTTGCACCCACAGCACAATCATGCACCGGGCATCGCGGAACTTACGGATGGCGAATTGATTGTCTCGTGGTATCGTGGCAGTGGCGAACGAACTGCCGATGATGTGGCCGTCTATGGATCTCGATTGAAAGTTGGCCAAAAAGAATGGGGGCCGGCGTTTCTGATGACCGACACACCAGGATTCCCCGATTGCAATACGGCCATGATGACCGATGAAAATGGACGGCTGATGCTTTTCTGGCCCGTCATTATCGCCAATAGCTGGGAATCATGCCTGACTCGTCTCAAGGTGAGTGACAATCCCGCTGGCGATGGGTGCCCTCAGTGGAATCGCAGTGAAACGATTCTTCTCAAGCCCGATGATTTCTCACCGGAAGCGATTCGAATTCTCGATCAGTTTCTTTCCGCATTGCCTGTACCACTTCCCGAAAAACAAAAGCTGGAGATTGAAGAGGCGAAGGAGAAGCTGAGCCAGAAACTCTATCAGCGCATGGGTTGGCAGCCTCGCTGCAAACCCACCGTGTTGCCATCGGGTAGAATACTGCTGCCGCTTTATACCGACACGTTCTCGATCTCGATTATGGCGATCAGCGACGATGGCGGTTCTACCTGGTATGCCAGTAAGCCGCTGCTCGGCTTCGGTGCAATTCAGCCCGCGGTGCTGCGTCGCGATGATGGAACTCTGGTTGCCTACATGAGAGAAAATGGTTTTACCGGACATGTGCGAGTCTGTGAATCAACGGATGATGGAATCACATGGGGACCGGTGGGTGTCTCCGAACTTGTGAATCCCGGCTCAGGGTTAGATGGCGTACGACTCAACAACGGCCACTGGGTGCTCGTTCATAACGACACATCCTCCGGCAGAAATCAGCTCGCCGTCAGCCTTTCCACGGACGAAGGACTGACGTGGAAAGCGTCCCGGCATCTGGAGCAACAGCCGACAGGATCTTTTCACTACCCGTGCGTAATTCAAGCGAAAGACGGCATGATCCATGCGGTCTACAGTTACTTCTGCGATGAAGGCAAGACAATGAAGCATGCGGCATTTAATGAAGACTGGATTCTGAAGGGAGACGCTGCCCCAAAATAACCAACGTTGAGTCGTCAGCAACTCTGGTCAACGGCCAGGATTCAACTCAATAGCGACGAGCGATGCTTCTCAGTCCGCGCCGCGTCGGACTCGCCGTGATTCCAGAAAGTTCTGGAGCAATATCTGCGCGGCAATCTTGTCGATGCGATCCTTACGTTGTTTCTTTGTCAGGGCCGCATCCGTCATCAGACACTCTGCTTGAAATGACGAGAATCGCTCATCCTGAAAACAGTAAGGAAGACCGGTTACTGATGACAGCCAGTCTGCAAATTTCCGTGCTTCACGAGATTTCTCGCTTTCGTCCCCGCTCAGATGAATGGGCAAACCGATCACCATGCCGACAGGTCGATACTCTTCAACCAACGTCCTGAAAAAGCGAGTATCCCCCTGAGTGCCCTGCCGCTGATGGTTATAAAGCGGGCTCGAGAATTTCTGGTCACGGTCCGAAACCGCAACCCCGATTCGCTTTGTGCCATAATCGATTCCGAGCAAAACGCCGGCATCGGGAAGTTCTGTCGCTCCCGTGTGATTGATTTCTTCTTTAGACATTCGCAATGAAGCTCGGTGGTTCCCGGACGGGAAGATTTATGCAACTGCAGGCGTATCCTACCCGGACAGTCTTCTGATCATAAATGACTCGGGGGCTTCCCGCTCAATTTCCTGGCACACAAACATCTGAACGACTCACTTGTCATCTTTCGGATGACCAATGAGAATGCCATTTCGATCGACTATTCACGGATCAGCTTTTGTTGAGGTTTCCATGGCCAGCAAGCCGACTGTCATTATCAGTGCTTTTGCCGACGAGGCAGCCAATCGCCGCACCGCTCTTGAACAAATGACGGCACTCGCTGCGATCGGAATTCGGAACTATAGTCCACGATTTATTGACGTTCTGGGCGATGGCAAGATCGAACACGTCACAGAACTCAACCCGGAGAAGCTTGAGCGACTTCGACAATTTCATGCCGAATACGGCGTGCGAGTCACCAGCATCGGGGCTCGAGTTGGCAAGGTGAAACTCCTGAATGTCGAAGATGGCTCTCATAATAAGTTCGTGCCTTTCGAAGAGTATCTTGCTGGAGAAGTGGCCCGGACAATCAATGTGGCGAAGGCGCTGGATACGAAATTGATCCGAGGTTTCTCGTTCTATCATCCGCGAGGTACAAAACCGGAGCAGCATCTGGATCAGGCGGCTGACCAGATTCGTCGCATCACGAGCCTTTGTGCTGAGAATGGCCTGGTTTATGGACTCGAAATTGAACCTAATCTCGTCGGCGAAACCGGTCCGTTAATGGCAGAACTCGCGAAACGCGTTGACCATCCGAATATGGTCCTGATCTTTGACGGCGGCAACGTGACGGCTCAGAATAAAAATGCCATTCAGGTCTTCGAGGAGTATCAGGCAACACTTCCGTGGCTGGGGTGGATGCACGTAAAGGATTATCGCATCGATCGCAGCCTGGTCTGGGAAGGCGCCGTCGACGAGGAACGCCTGAAGAATTTTGTTCCCTGTGACGAGGGCGATTCTGGTCATGAAATGATTTTCCGTGACCTTCGAGAACAGATTCCGGCTATTGAACTGCGACTGCAGAAATTGGGCATCCCGGGGTTCTATCTTGAGACTGAGCCACACCTGAAGGGCGGCGGCCAGTTTGGTGGATTTAGCGGACCGGACGGAATGGGCGTTGCGGTTCGATCACTTTGCTCCGCACTCGATTACACCGGAATCGGGTATCGACTCAGGACATTTGCAGACATTCGAGAACTGAGAGGATTCTGAGACATGGCCTTCAATTTTGAAAAATCAAACAGCTACCTTGTTTGTCCAAAGTGTCATTCGGACCTGATTAAGGACGGTGACTCACTGGTTTGTACGAATCCCGATGTGCGTCTGAAGTATCCAATCCTGGACGATATTCCTCGGTTGCTGGTGGAAGAGGCAAAGGAACTCAGTCCGGACGAATGGAAGTCTGCCATGCAACGTGCCGGACGTTGAAGAACGTGCGCTACGCTCCAGACTTTGGTGCGAGCATACAATTCATCGCGAGTTTGATTCACGGCATGTTCCTTAAACGATTTTGCTCGACGCTGTCTCCAATCTCTTCAAGCTGTTTTCATGCCTCTTCGACTTGTTCTTATGGGTACTGGCGAATTCGCAGTGCCGCCGTTTCTCGCTTTGCTCGGTTCGGAACATTCTGTGGTCGGAGTTCTGACGCAGCCGGATCGGTCGGGCCGCGGTCACCATCAACACATCAATCCCGTGAAGGAAATGGCGGTTGCCCGCAATGTTCCCGTCTTTCAGCCTGAGCGAGTCAATCGTCCGGAAATGCTGGACACCCTTCGCTCCCTGAAGGCTGACGTCTTCATCGTTGCAGCCTACGGGCAGATTCTGAAGCCCGAATTACTGGCAATCCCGCGGCTGGGGGCCTTCAATCTTCATGGCTCTTTGTTGCCGCGGCATCGCGGAGCAGCTCCGGTTCAGTATTCAATCTGGAAAGGTGATACCGCGACTGGTGTTACAATGTTTCAGATTGAGCCAGCTTTGGATTCAGGTCCTGTCGTCGGAAAAATAGAGACGTCCATCGGGCTATCTGAGTCCTCAGGCGAACTGATGCTGCGACTTGCCGAGCTATCCGTTCCGCTGACATTGCGGGTTGTTCAACAACTGGCGGATGGGACGGCTGTTTTTGAGAGACAGGATTCCTCGCAAGTGACCTTGGCTCCCAAAATCGCAAGGGAATCCGGAGCCATCGATTGGTCTCAATCCTGTCACCAGATTGATTGTCATGTGCGAGCCATGCAGCCATGGCCCAAGGCCTCAACCATTCTGCAGCGCGATGGGCAATCTGCAGGCCGCTGTACGATTCAGCAGGTTGGCCGCTCTGCAGACTTGTTGCTTCCGTCACTGCCATCGGTTGCCGGTAGGCTCCAGGAGCATCAGGGTCGGCTGTTTGCTGCAGCCGGAGATGGCTGGCTTGAGATCCTGCGAATTCAACCGGATGGCCGGAAGAGTATGGACGGCCGCTCTTTCGTCAACGGTTATTCAATCACCTCGAACGACCGTTTTGTCCGCGACATTCAGTGAGAGCGTTCGATCTCGATCGCCGTCACCGCTGAACGAACCAGTCCGGATGCAAGTCGAGTCGTAAGGATTTCACCGAGTTCCATCCCTTCTGCGGATCGCAATAAGGCACCGTCCGACCTTTGTGTCAACGAGTACCCCCGGGACAAGACCCTGAGTGGGCTCAGTGCCTGCAGTGATGCTGCGAACTCCGCCAAATCTCGCCCTCTTCGCTCGGTCATCAATCGAACGGCCGTTACCGCACGCTCGGACAGAGCTTCACAATCGAGCCGTTTTTGATCGACGAGGCTCATGGGCCGCTGAAGTACAGATCTCGCCTCAATTGTACTTAGTCGAAGTCTGGCCCGATCCAGACGATCTCGCAGAGTCTGCCTCATGCGGTGTGCCGTGTGAATCAGTGAATCATGAAGATCACGAGCTGACGGAACCACCAACTCTCCCGCTTCGCTGGGTGTCAATGCTCGACGATCAGCAACCAGATCGGCAATCGACACGTCGATTTCATGTCCCACTGCCGCGATGACCGGGATCCGACAAGCCGCTACTGCTCTTGCAACAATCTCCGTGTTGAAGCACCAAAGATCTTCGAGACTTCCGCCCCCTCGACCGGTAATCACAACATCAACATCAGGAATTCGATGAACCAGTTTCAAGGCCTTCGCAATTTCTTCCGCCGCCCCATCACCCTGAACGCGAACAGGTACGACCACTATTTGAGCTGGCGGCCATCGCCGAGTAATCACCTGAATTATATCGCGAACGGCAGCACTGCTCGGACTAGTCACAAGAGCAATACGACGTGGTATCTGCGGAATTGCTCGTTTTCGCGACTCATCAAACAGGCCCTCTGCGAATAGTTTGTCGCGGAGTTGTCGAAATGCCAGTTCAAGTTCCCCGATGCCCTGCGGCATCAGATGGGATATGACGAATTGACAAGTTCCCTTGGCGACATAGACCTGCAAGGACCCCGTAGCGAGGCACTTCATTCCATCTTTCGGGTCAAAGCGAATCTTCTGAGCAGCACTTCGCCAGATCACAGCACCGATTTCGGACTGTTCATCCTTCAGAGTCAAATACCAATGTCCGGCCGGACTGCGCCGACAATTGGAGATCTCTCCTTCAACGGTGCAGGGAGGCAACGCGGTCTCAACGACCTCTTTAAAGGCATTGACGAGATCTGAAACACTGACAACAGGAAACTCCGACAACTGACTGTGACTCCTCAAGTATTCTTCGGGCGGCTAAAATTGAGGCCGGGTGTTCGCGGGACAGATCGTTACTTCAATCGTGGCCGCGCACAGAATAACATCACTCAGCAACACCATCTTCGAATGCACTGAGAATACATCTCTGTTCCAAGCTGAAGCTGTTCCAGACTAATCCACTCATCATCCGTGTGAGCCTGAGCGATATCGCCAGGGCCAAACACCACGATGTTTTTCAACTCCGTAAAGATCGCTCCATCAGTTCCGTAGGCGGCTGTGCGAGCCGACGAACGCCCAGCAAGCTGCAAGAGTTCTTTGACGAAAGGTGCAGAGGGATCCGTGAAAAGTGGCGAACCGGAAAACAGCGTGTCAAACTTCAGCCCGCATCGTGTCGCCAATTGCCGAAGTCGCTCAACCATGCCATCAGCATCCTGCCCGGGCATCGGACGAAAGTACGCCAGACACTCCGACTGAGCGGATGTGATGTTGATCCCTGTGTTGGTATCACGAAACTGTCACGATTCCGATCGGGGCCACGTCAATTAATGTGCAGTTTGATCCGACGGACGATCTGATTTACGACGGAACT
>CAIJTV010001332.1:0-6070 GCA_903823635.1 uncultured Planctomycetaceae bacterium | reverse complement strand
TGGATCCGGCCAGCCGATCCCTGACTTCACGCTGACCGACAGCCGCAATCTTGTTGGAGACACGATTGAGCAACTAGTCCAGTGGAAAAAAGGGAGTGTTGTTTCGTCTCTTGCTGGTCAACCAGTGCGATTGCGATTCGTGATGCAGGAAGCAGATCTGTTTGCGATTCAGTTTCGTGAATAAGGTGACGGAATCTTCAATTAACGTGTTGAGAAGTGATTGTACTCTCTCAAGCTTCGATTTTTGCGTAGGATGGGCATTCCTGCCTGTCGAGACACAGTCAGACAGGAATGTCCAACTACAGTTAAAATCCAACCTACATCTTTGGCATTCGGAGATCTGCTTCGATGTGATCGCCGGTTGGCCTTTGCGTCTGCGGCTGGATGACGATAGAGTCACGTTTGCCTGACCGCTGGGACTTTTGTGAGGACGACCATGCTCCGATTCAAGACGCCGGAAAGATTACTGTGCGATGGCTTGAGTCGTCGAGATCTCATGAAGGTCAGCGGTCTCTCAGTCCTTAGCGGATTAACGCTGCCGAGACCTGGCCAAGCAGCAGATTCAAATATTCCCAAACCGTCCGGGCCCGCGAAGTCCGTGATTCTGTTCAATCTGCTGGGTGGCCCCAGTCAGCTGGACATGTTTGACATGAAGCCCGCAGCTCCTGTGGAGGTTCGCGGTGAGTTTAAGTCCATCCAGACTTCGCTGCCGGGTTTGCAGATCTGCGAGCATATGCCGAACATCGCACGGATGATGCACAAGACAGCACTCATCCGCACGGTGACTCATGGTTACAATTCTCATAACCCGCTCAACATTATGACGGGCTGGAGCCTCGGCAATCCAGCCGCTCTGTCCCCCGATCCTAATGACCCACCGGACATCGGCGCGGTATGCCAGTATGTTGGCATGGGACCGGAAGACATGCCTGGCGCGTTTTGTTTGCCGTGTTACCCGGGCTGGGGCGAAAGCGGCATGTATCCGGGACTTCGACGCCCCGGGCCATACGGAGGTCACCTCGGCAGCCAATACGACCCGCTGTTTGCGTTATGCGATCCGACCTTCGACCGAAAACCGGATCGCCCTTATTACGGAACTGCCATCGCGTTGGGTGAACCTCAAATGCCGTCCGCCGACGCGCTGCCCGACATGACCAATCAGCGTCTCAATTACCGCCGGTCAATGCTGACACGGATCGACAAAGATTTCCTGCAGGCTTTCAAATCTCAGTCAGTTGAACAGCTTGAGCGGTTTCAGGATCAGGCCTTCAGTCTGCTCTGCGGCAGCAAAGTTCGAGATGCATTCGATCTCTCCCGCGAGTCTGCCGAACTGAGACAGAGCTATGGCCGAACACTCTTCGGAAACTCTATGCTGGTCGCTCGCCGACTGGTTGAAGCGGGCGTACCGTTTATCAGCGTGCATGCAGAGAACTTCCTACCAAACGGCTCATTCACCTACGACATGCACGAGAACAATTTCGCAATGTTGAAGGAACACAACTTGCCAGTGCTCGATACTTTGCTGCCAGCACTCGTGGATGATCTGGAGCAGCGCGGCTTGCTCGACTCAACGCTGATCTATGTCATGGGCGAAATGGGACGTTCGCCGAAGGTTAACGCCAAAGCCGGACGAGACCATTGGCCGCAGTGTGGCTTCTGCCTCATGATTGGAGGAGGAATCAAACCAGGTGCCGAATACGGGACGACCGACGCGATCGCTGCCTATCCGGCATCCAACCCTGTCTCACCTGCCGACATCGTGGCCACGATCTACCAGCAACTGGGCATTGATCCTCATACGATGCTCCCTGACCGCACCGGTCGCCCAATTTCTATCGCTCATGGTGGGCAACCGATCTGGGACATTATCGGATAAACGCATGGAGTCCTGCGAACGACAACCTCGCCTGCCCGACTGGATGTCGCAGGGCTTGTCGTGTTAATTCAAGGACCGCAAGTCTGGATGATCTTTCGCGGATTCAATCTTCCTGATGGCTTTGCGGATGGCCTTTGCTTTTTGCTCACTTAATTCTTTCGGAAAATCCTTCTCGCCTTTGTCAAACATCGCGGCTGTTTGCTTTAGATGCGGGACGATGCTCTGTGCTTCGGCGCCGTAGTTGTCGAGCACTTCCAGAATCTCCGGTGTGCGTTCCTCGCTGGCCCATGGATTTTGGCTGCGCAGATAGTCGGCAGTGGCTTGCATACCTTCCCGAATGTGATGTGAGGCCAGTACCTTCAACCCGTTTAACCGAACGCCGTCGGCAAACATCTCGCCGCTGGGTGCTGGTTTTTCGATCGCTTCGAGCACAACGGGCAACAGTGGCCGAAGCTGCTCATAGCTCAGGCGGCGATAGATTTCGCTGATTTCGCTGCGGGCGCGACCATCCTGATTCTGCAAGCCACTTGCGATAGCGGTGCGTAGTTGATCCTGATTCACATCGTCGAATGACTCCATTCGGGGCAGCATATTGCCGAAGATGGCCGAGGAAACAAATCGTTGCTCCATCCCACGTGGGTCTTCTGAAGACGGGTTGCGGGCAATCAGCTCAAGCATCTCAGGCAGTGCGGGCAGTGCAGGTTTGCCAATGGCAGCGAGTGCGGAGGCGGCTTTCACGCGGAGCCAGAGGTCTTCATGCTGGAGCGTGCGGCGAAGCTGTGGGACTGCCTGAGCGGCTTCGCCCCGCAGTTCCTGCAGCGCGTGGCAGGCGCCAATCCGAGCGTCAGGATTTTCGGAATCAAGCAGAGCAATGATTTCAGATATCGGAGGTTCTTTCCGCCAGGAGATTGCCATTGCTGCGCGCTCGCGCACGGTAGGCGACCACGATCCGAGGCGCTCGATAAGTTCTGTGTCGGTCAGTTGATCATAGAAGCTTCTGCGGTCTTTGTTATCCCAACCGCGACCGTCAGCGATAATGCTCTGAGCTGCTTCGTGCGCGAGCTGCTGAACCACACCCGATGTTTTGCCGGTGAGTCTCGTCTTCCTGAGCGGCAGCGCGTAGCCGAGCAGGTAAGGCCCCGTTGCGTCCCAACCGTGGTAGCTGTCATGATCCGGTTCGGGCGGGCCTTGATGTGTGAATCCACCGTCCCAGTGTCTCGCGAGGTCGTGATACCAGCCTCCAAATTCCTGCATCCAGGCTCCTGTGGCATGTGGCCCTGCTTGCCCGATCGCAGGCAAAGACCACAGCAGATTGAAATAGTTGCCAGTGTGTCCACCGTCTCGCTCGTTGCCATGCGATGCCACTGCCATACGTGTGAAGAAATTCGCGCTCTTTGCTTCACCAAGAAAGTTGAAGAGTACCGCTGCCATGCCACACTTGCCGTTATCCTCGTGCGTCTCGGTCCAGGCGGCATGGTCCCCGTATGGCACGGCTCCTTTTCCCGTATAGAAGCGAAGAAGCTTCGCGCTGAGTTCTACGGCACGAGCGACCTCCGCATCCTTTACACCGACATCGCTGCCAAGCACCATGCCGATCGTCAGCGGCAGTCCAGGGGAATTCATCATCCCATAGCCCTGCAGTCGTCCATCCTGCAGCGCAAACGTATGTCCCCATGAACCCACTGCACTCTGGCCGATAGCCGCTTCCTTCGCCAGTCGTCGAAGTCCCGGCATCACCGTGGCATCACCGGTCGCGGTGGAGTACTCCGCAAGAAAGATCATCACGTATCCGTAGTACCACGTTCTAAAATCCGTCGTCTTGAATTTTGCCGCCCACTGTGCTTCGCGACGGACCAACGGAAGATGTGTTGCATCACCGCCAGCCAGCAGGGCAAGTGCATTAAGAGCACGTGGGATCGGATCCGTCTGCTCCGCATAATCGGCTTCATTCAGGCGTGCCGCCAGCGTCTTCAGCCCCTGCGTGAGGATACGCTGTGACTTTGGACAGTTATACGGCGCGGTGGCGCTGAACGAACCGAGCACAGGCAGCTTCAACGTGACGTCCTCAACGTTCCCGGCCCGCCAGCGAGCAAGAACGAGCCTGCCGCCACCACTGTCTGTCTCTGCGGCAGTAATCGCCCGTCCAAACTCCGTGCGAGGATCGTAAGAAAAAGGCTCGCCACCTACGCCAAGTATCACGTCACCAACTGTGAAAATTCCATCTGCAGGCGAGCCTGCGTCTACGGCAGTAATTGCAATCTGCCGAGCATCGGTCGTCACCATTTTGTCGCAGAACATCCAGCCTCGTAAGCCTGTAGGTCCAAGATTCCAATCATGCTTCGCGTCCGATGGAATGGAGGCGCCTTTGGTAAAGTCAGGAATTGTCGGAATCGTTTCATCGGGCAAGGCTGATGCAACAGAAGCAATCCCCAGCCATAAAGCGATGATCACTGAGAGTAATTGAGTTTTTGTCATGGCAGTGAGCGTCAAGCGATCTTTCTATTCAACAATCATCCGGAGATTCGCATCAGCGAACGCTTTGCCCATCAGAGCAAAGGTCTTTGCGCAACCGAGGTAGTGGTAGCCGGCATTCGACGCGCCGCGTTTCCAGAGGGCGACTTCCGCGGGGGAAATGAGATCTGATTCGTATTTCTTCAGAAATTCGTTCTTCTGCTCCTGGGTCATTCGGCCATCTGCGTTCGCATGATCCTGATGCTTTGAGTCGAGGAAGTAACTCATCTGGTCTATCATTCCTCGTTTCTCGTCGATGGCGCCAAGCTCATCCGACCAGAACGGAGCGGTTTCCACAGCGGTGACATTGCCTTTGAACTCAGACCTGGCGGCGGGCGCGGCCATCGCTTTGCGGAAGGACAGCATGTCGACGGAGTCGTCCTTCAGTCCTCCCACGCCCATCACTCCGATCACGAATGGCAGCATGGGAGCATTCAGATCCCTGCGTACATCGTGGATGAGGTGGGTGAGCAGCTCTGAATAAAGGTCGAACCGGTCCGGATTGTTGTGCTCTGGATACACATGATGATCGACCATGTCATTGAATCCCTGAAGCCACACGAAACCAGCGAGTTCGTAACCTTGCTGAGCATCATAGTTCGGAATCACCTGCTTTGGATCGGCAAGGACTTCTTTCACATGCTCGATCATCAGGCGATAATAGACACCAGTAGCCTGCGATTTTTCAACCTTCCACTGCTCGAAATCCTTCGGGATACCATGACCTTCCTGCTTGGGATAGTTCTCGATCTGGAACGAACTCAACTGGTAGGGCCCCGCGCTCGGAGAGCGGAAATCTGTGTGCAGACTCTTTCCTCCCCAGGCTGTCTTGATAATGAGCACCGGCTCATTGAACGCCGCATCCATGGTGAGACCAAAGGTAAATTCAGGTCCGATATTCTCGCCGGGCTTGCCGGGGTCTTGCCCCCACATCGACCCGTAACCTGCAGTGAGTCTTCCAGCGAGATCGAAGTTCGACTCATCAGCCCCGGTGAGGTACGAGATCCACGCATCCTTGCACACGGTCGGTTTTCCGTCCGCGCCACGCATCTCCCTGAGTAACGGAGCCGTCGCGGGATCATCGCCGATATAATCAAACGTTTCGATCTTTGCAGGCCCCTCCATGTTGGACTGGCCTGCCAGAATAAAGACGCGAAGTGGCTTTTGCTGACCATTAGCTTCCCGCACGGAAAGGAGAATGAGTACCATCATTCCCCGGAACAGCATCTGTCGGCTTCTCATTGTGAGTCTCTAATAAAGCGTGGTCTGTGGGAATATTTCAGTCATGCTCGCTGCACATGGCACTATTGTCGCTTTATCTCAATATCCGGTAACGGGCCAACAACTCTGACGATCGGTCAGCGGTAGAACGATACTGAGGCCCGGCTTGATGCCAGGTTCATCATAGCTGAGGGCCACATGGCGACGGTTACGACCCTGAGATACCAGAGAAGGTCGTGTATCTCGTAGTTACAGTGGCACGCAAGGCAGGTTCTCCTGCAAGTACCTTAGAATACGCATGCGAACGTGTACCATAGTGCCGTCCCCTTCACGCAGGCCGTGATCGCGATTGGGATAGACCATGTAGTCGAACGGTTTTCCGAGTGCAATGAGACGGTCAACCAGACCTTCGATGATTTGAATATGCGTGTTGGTTTCGCCCGATCCGGTCATGATCAGCAG
>CAIJTV010001331.1:0-4581 GCA_903823635.1 uncultured Planctomycetaceae bacterium | reverse complement strand
TCTGTTCGGCTGGGGTCCAGAAAGCGTTCGAACAGCAGGTCATATTTCAGCGGGCAAACATCCCCCAGTCGCAGCAGATAGGCCACGATCGCACCGCACGCAGAACCTCTCGCTCCGCAGGGAATTCCGTTGCGACGAGCAAACTCGACAAAGTCCCACACGATCAGGAAGTAGCTCGCGTAGCCCTTCGATTCGATCACGCTCAGTTCATATTCCAAACGCTTCCAGTGCCGTTCAGTCAGCTCTTCGCCATAGCGTTCATGCATGCGCTGCTTACAGAGATCTCGCAGGTAATCGATGTCGGTCTGCTGATTCGGTGGACGAAACACCGGATACAGCTTGCGATCACCCAGCTCGATATTGACTCGATTCGCAATTTCCTGCGACCGCGCGACGGCATGATCCAGCCCCGGGAAACACGCATACATTTCATCCGGCGTACAAACGTAGAGCCCGTCGTGCTCCATCTTCATGCGTTTTTCGTCGTCGCGAGTTGTCCGCGTATTCACGCACAGCATGACGTCCTGAACCTTGGCGTCTTCCTTGCGAAGATAGTGCGCATCATTCGTGGCGACGAGTGGCAGTCCCACGCGATTGGCCAGATCGACCGTCAGTTCCATGCAGTCCTTCTGAATCTGAAAGCCTGCGTTCTGGATCTCCATGTAGAAGCGATCGCCGAAAACTCGCGCGTACCACTCCGCCAGCTTTTTCGCTTCATCCTGAGCGTCGGCCAGCAGCAAACGAGAAAGCTCCGAAGACGCACAGCCGGAGAGACAGATGATTCCCTCGTTGCATTCTTCCAGGATCTCGCGATCGATTCGCGGCTTGTAATAAAAGCCTTCGAGATACGCCGTCGAGGACAGGCGAATCAGGTTATCGAAGCCCTTGCGATTCATTGCCAGCAGGGTCAGGTGGGACGACGCTTCTTTCTGACGGCTGGAGGTCCGATCAGACCTTCGTCCCGGCGCGACGTAGGCCTCGTAGCCAAGGATGGGTTTGACGCCGCCCTTTTTACAACCGGTGTAGAATTCAATCGCGCCGTAGAGATTTCCGTGGTCCGTGATGGCGATGGAATCCATGCCCGACGCTTTGACATGCTTCACAAGCTCCGGAATGCGGTTCACGCCGTCCAGAAGGCTGTAGTGAGTATGACAATGCAGGTGCGCAAAAGGGCGAGTTGAGACAGGAGCTGCCGGAGTCGGGGCAGCAGGGGCATCAGCCATTTTCGTCGATCCGTCCGAACGAGTGATTTCCGGGAACAATTTGTCGTTAAGTATACCCGGCGACCCTGCGATCGAGAATCGAACGCAATGTTCTGACTTTAACGGTCGTAAGGGTCGTGATTCTGCTTGACGCTGCCAGATTTCCACTTTTAGCATATCTGCCGAGGAATGGAGAGATGCGACGGGTGTACTTGTCAGGTAAGCTATTCGTATTCTGGCAGGATGATCGAGGGGATTCTGGACGGTCCTGATTCGTCGGGGCGACGTGTACCAAGTCGAGTCGAAATTCGGCCGAAGTTTAGAAATGAGATTTCAGCAGATTCGCCGGAGGATTCTCCGCGCGGTCTCCACCGGATTCAGGTGAGTGTTCTCGGAGCGTCTTCAATGAGCAGGTTGGGGCTGGTTTGTCTGATTCTGGTTCTCCTCGGACTGGGCGCAGAATCGTACATTGCTGCTAAGCTTGGCCTGCGTCGCGGCGAAGTCGAAGATTCGCTGCGTAAGGCCATTGCCGATAGCGAAACGGCCACGACCGCCCTTGCAAAAGCAAAAGTGGAGCTGGGAGATTCGCAGCAAAAGCTTCAGTCCGTCAAAGTTGGCTGGGGCTATGAATGGAACTTCCCGGCTGGCGGAAATGCGGGTTCGATTCAGGTGGTACAGGGGCGTCTCGCAGTAACTGGACTTGGGACATCGAACGGGCTGGCTCGCCGTCAGATCACCGACGCAACCGGCCAGGCTCGCGAATTGGCTCCCGTTGTCCATGTCTTCACAGATAACGGTCAGGGTGGCTCACGTTACATTGGCGAATTTGTGGCCGACATCAGCCCAAATGGACTTACTGAAACCACTTCCGTACTCATCCCCACGTGGGCCGCTTCACCTGAAGAGCAGCAAACATGGAACTTCGCCGGTGCCGTGCGAATGCGTTCACAAGCTCCGGCTGGAGAGCGATCAGCGGTCGAACATCTGAATCAGACAATTCAATTGACGTTTTCGCAGATCACCCAGACCGGGCTCCGTACAGAGGAACAGAAACGACTCACCACTGCAGCAGAAGAAGCGCTGCAGGCTCGCAAAAACGAGTTGCTGGGAGACACCGCTGCAGCTGACAACCCTGATCATCCTGAGTACAAGCTTGGTTTGGTCCAGACGCTGGTTGATGTGGAAGAAGAACGAAACGCGGTTCAATTTGCGGTTGATGAACTTCGTCGACAACTAAAAGTGGCCAGCGAATTCCGCACACAGCAGTTGGATGCTCTTAAGCAGATCGCCGCGAAGTTGTCTTCATCCGAAACCAAGGTTTCGCAGCGCACGAAGTAGAACTCTGTGCGCAAGATTAGTCGAAAGTACGCCGATCCTGTCGACCTGATCTGGCTGCATGCGGCTGCCCAGATGGGCATGCGAATTGAACGCAGTGCGGAAGTGAATGCGTCGTGGGACGGCCAGGGTGTGCTTACCATAGGCACCCCGGAAACGCTGGATCCGGACGACTGCCTGGCTCAGATGATCCTGCACGAATCGTGTCACTCACTTTGCGAAGGTGAGCAAAGTCTGCTCAAGCCGGACTGGGGATTGGAGAGTTTCAATCCCGACAAGAAGGTTCGTGAACATGCCTGTCTTCGACTGCAGGCTATGTTTGCAGATCGCTACAACATGCGATCCTTCTACGCCGCCACGACGGTATTTCGTCGCTACTACGATCAATTGCCCGCGGATCCTCTCGGCGATGGTGATGACCCGGCCATTGAGATCGCTCGCGAAGCATGGGACCGCGCGAACAGAGGCCCCTGGGCTCAACCACTCGATGAAGCACTTCGTCGCACTGCGATAATCGCCGACGCGTTGAGAGAGATTACCGACGTCGCCTCAATCTGGCATGGCGCTGTCAGACTGCCCACGGCGACGTAGTCCGGGACCGTCAGAATTTCTCTCTACCGCGTTTTGAAGTTGCTTTTTTTGTTAGGGCTGGAAGCCCGGCATATCCTCTGCCGGTGGCGTGAGCCACCGGACTGAAAAAACACTGCGACTAAGGCCTGTAGGGCCGACACATGAGCGGATGTGTCAGCCCTCCAGGCCTCAGATTCTTGATGTTCGCATACCGGTGGCTCACGCCACCGGCATTGGATTTGTCGACCCTCCGGGTCTGAAAACACGCAACGTCAAAACTGCCGCTGCGGGTTAGTATGACTTTCACTCAAGCCACCATCGATCTCAGGAGGAAGCATTCCGATAAGCATCCGGGACCCGCAGCAGATCTGCGTCGGGAAGAATGAACGAACCATCCAGCAGTTTTGTATCGTGGTTCACGAGATCCGGATAACGGATCCCGGGGACGACCCGCACGGCGAAAATTTCCTGCACGGCGTCTTCGAATTTGACGAAGCCGAGGATCTGTCCGGTCTGGATGTGGATCGCCCAGACTCCGCAGGTACGTTCCTGTTTTCGCTCGGTGATCGGGATACCACTGAAGACGGCCGATTCACGAACCTGCGACAATCCCACAAACGCAACCGGGCCGCAGAAATCCAGGCCGCGAGTGAACCCGGGCACTTCGGCGACGGGATTGTACGCTCGGTTGGCAATATCCACGTGGCCAATCGTGCCGGCTCCGGATTCCAGAACCCATAGTTTGTCGTCATACCAGCGAGGCGAATGAGGCATCGCAAGACCGTCAAGGAGTATCTCATTCGTGGTCGTATCCATCACGACGCCGCCGTCCTTCTTTCGCTTCCGCCAGCCGGCCGCTTCATCGCTCTGTCCCAGAGCTGTGACATAGCGAATCTTGCCATCGCGCAGGCCGAGCCCGTTCAGATGGCAACGATCTTCGGGAGCCAACGAGGTGATAAACGGCGGTTGCCATTTCGGGAGAAAGCTGTATTGGATACTGCGTACGGCGAGACATGAAAACAGAGTGTTCACAAACCAAAGTTCATCGCCTACCCATTCCATTTCATGAATCTGCATATCGCCCGTGACGTGGCCGACTCGCGGCATAAAGCAGCGATCACATTTGCCAAGCGGTTCCATTTTTGGAGCGACCGCGTCGTTGGCGTGATATTCCCAGACTTCGTGCTGAGTACCGATGGCCAGTTGAGGGCCTCGCAGAGCCAACCCCATGGGCTTTGAGAAGCTGCGGAAGTGAGTATTGAGAACTCCCTCGTCCGCTCGCAACGCCACCAGCTTCCCGGCTTGATACGTCGTCACCAGCAGCGAGATATTCAGCTCTTCCAGCAATGCCGGAAAAGTATTGGTATGAACGCTGCGAAGCGGTTGTTCATCTGTCATTGATTTCTTTCCGGCGAGCGGCTGGGCGTCGGGGGGATTTTGGATTGCAGATTGCAGATTGCAGATTGCAGATTGC
>CAIJTV010001330.1:0-6022 GCA_903823635.1 uncultured Planctomycetaceae bacterium | reverse complement strand
TCAAACGACTGTTCCGAAACGCTGTGGCCTTCGTGATGATTCAGGAGCCCAAGTTGAGTCGGTTCGCCGTAAAGTTTCCAGACCGGAAGAGCCGCATTGATCAGAGGCCAGCTTCGATCTCCATCAGCTGCTCCCGGGCCGGACTCGCCGCCCAGAATCAGAAATGGGCGAGGAGCAATCAGACCCAGTAACTGATGATGATTCAGCGGGAACTCGGTATCTCGAATGGCTTCACCGAGATACCAGGAGGCATCCCAGTTTGTTGATCGAAATCCAATGCCACCCTCGCTGGCCGCCGCTGCTTTGATGCGTTCATCAAAGGCCGCAAGATACAGAGCTTCTTTCGCACCAAGCGAATGACCAATCGCACCAATTCGTTTGCGATCGACCTGTGGCAGAGATTCCAGAACATCGATACCGCGCATGGCATCGTACAGCATCTTGGCCATGCCGGTTGTTTTCGGATGTCGCTCTCGGTGTTTCTCAACGGCTTCATTCAGGCTGCTGACGTCCTGCCAGAGAAAGCAGCGAGGACAGAAAACGATAAAGCCTCTTTGGGCAAGTGCCAGTCCAAACTGTTTTGTATCCTGTCCGCTGATTCCGGCGATATCATCGATGGTTGCGTTTGTCGTTGGGTGCATGGCCAGCACTGCAGGATACTTTGCTATGCTATCCACCGCCGCTTTCGGTACCAGCAAGTAGCCTTCGACAAAGATCCCGGGTTCGCCTTCATAGCGGACCAGTTGTCGAGTAATCGTGGGGAGCGACTCGGTCTTGAGAATCTCCAGGGCCACCGCGGGACGAGGCTCCGGCATCGGTCCCAGGAACTTGATCCATCGATCATGGATTGTTTTGCGGTGCTTCTCCCACTCCTGAATCGTCGTAATAGGTTTTCCGTCCGCGTCCTGCAGAAGCATCTCAACCTTGCCGAGATTCTCCACCACTGGGATCACCGGAGCTGTTGTTACCTCTTTGAGCCATGGAACATCATCCGCATTTCCGCTCGCTGAGGAGAGTATCGCACCGGCGACAAACGCAGCCGAATATCTGACCATGGATCGAATCACGTTCCATGATCCGCGATCACTGAAATTGCTCATAGATACTCCTCGACAGACGCAATGAAAACCGCCTAGCGTGAGTGTCAGGTATCTCGGCTTAAGGAGTCAAGGCACGAGTGGCGAGGAATCTTCCGGCAAGTTGCAGAACCATACACGTTGTTGAAAATCTGTTTTGTAATTGAACGTGAAGTTCTTTCTGCTCATCAGAGGGGTAGAAAGAAGACCGCAGTTTCCCCGGAAAATCATGAATAACCGCGTGCTTTTGTAAAAATGCCCCTCGGGAACCAAAGTTGCGGATTGAATCTCCAGCAATTCTGTGGCAATACTCAGTAAGGTGTTCTTGTGTATAGACTTTACTGATTGATGGCCTCCGACAGAGCGTACCCGGTTGGTTTCTTCGGTTTCATCATTCTTAATGCTTATTGCCAGTTCAAACGGTGTTTTTCGAGGGGAAAACACACTGAAGGAAACTCGAAATGAAGCGACGTTCGCCTGTCTTGCGTCGATCCCCGTCATCTGGGTTCACATTGATTGAACTGTTGGTTGTCATTGCAATCATCGCAATTCTCATCGCCTTGCTACTGCCAGCTGTCCAGCAGGCTCGTGAGGCCGCTCGTCGAACGCAGTGCAAGAATAATCTGAAGCAGATTGCCCTTGCCGCTCATAACTTTCACGACATTTACGAGAGATTTCCTGCCGCAAACATCATGGAATGGCATAACGAGACCGGCCGAGATGGAGTTTTTGAGCCCGTGACTGCGGGGTATCCTGATCCGGACACATCACCCGGAATCGGAGTTTTGCCACAGTTGCTGCCCCAGCTTGAACAGTCGAATCTCTATGCAAAAATGGGCACGACCAAAGGATTTGATGACCACTATCTCGCTGGGAGTGTTGTTGGGAACTACAAGACTCCGGGAGCGGCCTGGTACAACGATGCGGCCTCATTTGCTCTGGCACAAACAAGAATGCCGATGTTCGAGTGCCCTTCTGATCCGCAGGCGGGTAAAGATTTTGTTTTGTGGCATAGTTCCGGGTATTTTCCGGCATCAGTGATCTACTGCACCAGTGGCTTCGTTGTGTTCGGCATCAATGATCCGAGTGATGATAATCTGAAAGCAACCAACTATGTCGGTGTTGGGGGAATGATCGGTGGCGGTCGCTGCAGCGTCCAATGGGACCTGAATGGTGATGGTTCCGTCGACGTTCCTAATCTCCATGACTGGAAAGGTGTCTTCAGTGTTTCAAGATTGAAGGTCAGCTTTCGGGATTTGACCAGAGGCACCAGTAACGTACTGATGTTTGGTGAAGCCACCGGTGGAAAAAGTCTGGGCTTTTCCTGGATGGGCGCGAATTTCATTCCTTCTGTCTGGAACAAGTATGTTGACAGCGCGGGGGTTCCGGATCCTGCGAATCCGAATCCAGCCAATCTCACCTCGACTGATGCCGCTTATGGTTTCAGCAGCTTTCACACGGGCGGCTATCAATTTGCACTGGGTGATGGTTCCGTTCGATTCATCTCTGAAAACATGGACAAGAACACGTATTGGGCAATTTCCGCGATGTCCAATAGCTGGGTAAATGGCGAGTTCTGATTCAGAAAGGTGTGGTCTCTTTATGTCTCGAATCCTTCTGGCGATTTGCCTGATCAGCAGCATCTGTGGTTGTGGAGGAAGTGGCCAGCCGGAAGAGCCGACCAATCCGGACCCACCGCCGGGAGCCAGGTTCAGCGGATCCTCAGCCAACAGTAAGGCCGGGATTGGTGAGAAATAGGACCGTGCAGGATTTTAGCGTTGGAAGACCAGCCAGAGACTGCTCCCCACGGAGGCAGTCTCTTTTTATCTATGCCTGAATGGCCTGTTGAGGCCGTTATGCACAGGGAAGTGTGCGGAAAATCACAGCAAATATGTCACCACTTCCGAGATTAGCGTCAGGTTCGATCTTGACCGAAAATCGCAAAACAAGCAGAGTCCAGAACGCTGGGCGCCAGAGATCGGCAAGGAGTGCCTGTCCAGTCTGGTTGTTGATTGAGCCCCGCCCTGCCTGTTTCGCTGGAAACTGATGGGATGCTGACCCCGATTCACCTGCCATGGAAGGATGGTGAAAAATGCAGATTCGACGTATGGCCTCTGGCCTGTTTATTCTCGCGTATCTGATGTGCCTTGCCTGGGGCGTCGGCGCCCACGCTCTGAAAGTTGGTTTGGCCGGCAATACATCCAGCTATTTCTGTGTCTGGGATATGTTCTGTGGCTGGCAGGCCTATGACAATCGGACTCGCATCATCGGAGAAGACTCCAACGGAAACTACTACGCCGTTGAAGAGCCGTGGGGGGCCTTCACTCCTTTTGGCAACGTCGCGCGAGTTCACTATGACGTCAGCAATAACCTGATCTCGCGACACATCAAGAATGTGCTTGACCATTCGCAACATGCCGGGATTGATCGTGTCTATGTGGTCCAGGAAATCTGGCCCAAGCAGTTCAATGTTCCGGACCAGCTGTGGTCCAATTATTTTCATGAACCCAAAGACAAAACGTCCTATTACAACCTGCGTTCAATTTGTGATGCCAGCGGGATGCCGGTCGAAAGTTATCCGGATTGGTTTAATGCTCAGACCCTAAACTGCATCGCCGACAATCCGCGACTGCAGCGGGCCGCTGAACGGGCAACACCATACTACAACACGTTTTTCAATCCGAGTGAGTTGAAGGTGCAGCGATCGACGTTTCGGAGTTCTGCCGACGGGCTGAATACAAACTGAATTGATTTTCAGAGATTAGTTCAGACACGGCGATCAGGTTTTGTTCTGTCAGCAGGAGGCTTAGGGCATGAAAACAACAACATCAGGGACCTCAAGGTTCGGCGGTCTGAAGGCATTCTTCTTCGCAGAGCAGTCACCGTATGGTCTTGCCCTCGTTCGAATGTTTCTGACATCAGTCGCGCTCGTTCCGATGATTCGCAGGTTTCCGCGCGTGCGTGAACTGTTCTCCTCCGACGGTGCGCCGCAGCAGTTGGCGGAGCTATTCGGACAGGGACGACCACTTCCTGAGCTTCCTCCGGCATTTGCGGCGGCTCTCTATGGTGTCATGATCTTCGCGCTGATTTGCGGGGTCTTTGGCTTCAGAACTCGCATGGCATTCCTGATCGGAGCGCCTTTGTACCTCTATTTTAACCTGCTGGATGCTGTCAGCACGATGACGAAGTACTCGGTCATGGCTTCGCATATGTTTCTGATGCTGACTCTTTCCAACTGCGGGTCTGTCTGGTCCATTGATGCCATTCTACGGCGTTGGAAAGAAGGCCCGGCAGCGACTGCGATTCCTCCGCGATTCCCCGTCTGGCCAGCTCGTCTGATTCAGATGTTGTTCTGCTTTGTTTACTTCGGCGCCGCCATTACCAAGATTCAGACTCAGGCATTTTTCAGCGGTGAGCAGATGCGTTACTGGATGCTCAGTAACTGGAACTATTCTAATCCATTTGGCGAAGTGCTTGCCATGTGGACACCAGTGTTGTTGGCCTGTGGATACATCACTGTTGTCTGGGAGATCACCTTCCCTTTCCTCGCCTGGCGTCCGGCAGGGCGCTACTTTGCACTGGGGGTCGGTATCCTGTTTCATATCATGACATGGATCACTTTGGGCCTCTACATTTTCCCACTGATCTGTATCAGTGGCTATCTGTCGTTTCTGATGGAGGATGACATCGTAGCCATTCGACGTTTCGTACACCGGGTCCGTCTTCCCACATCACTGCTTGGATTTCCTCGATTCGCGATCGCTCGCATAATTGAAATGCGTCCGCAATCCGTGCCCTCATCAATTCTGTGGATTGGCCTCGCTGTTTTGGTGGCGGTTGCATCAGCAGAAGCGGATTATCGCATGGATGTCTACGGAATTCGCAGTAACAATGGGCCGCTGGCTCTGCGAAAGATCGACAGCCGTGAAGCTCTGGCAATGATCAATAATCCGAAGCCACTTCGAGAGAAGGACAAGTTCTTCTCATTCGATATCGGAGATATGATGGTCGGTGGGCAACTGGGCAATCGACGAAACACATTTGAATTTGGTGATACGATTATCGCTCATTGCAATATTAATCCACCTCACGAAGACATGTGGGTCGATTGCGTTGTTGAAGATTCAGATGGTCGCATCGTCGACAGTTCAGGGCACTATGTGACTCGTGAGCAGCTATTCGCGAACTTCAATTACGATGCTGGAAACAAGCTTGTCCCTGGTGAATATTGGATGGTGCTGAAGAGTTCCGGCAATGAGGTTGCTCGTCGCCCGTTTACTCTCACCGGTGATCCACAGGCACTTCCGACGATGAGCGATTTTGTGACGAACTGATTACCGGGAAGTGTTTCAGTAATTCTCCCGAGGTCCTGTCCAGAACGGCCTGTTGCTGCAGCCACCCCGGTTCTTGCCATCAGTCAGCGGTCAGGCAATTCTGCTGTCGATCCAGTTTGGGGATGATCCTGAACTGGTCCAGTTGACTGCAGAGGCCGATGTCCGAGTCGTATCCGAGGCTCACGAGGTTTCTTCCCCCCTGCGTATCACGCATCGCTAAAGTCAAACGCTCGCAAACTGCGCAATGCTGATCTGCCGGGTCAGTCCCGCCTTGTGCGACGTCTGCAACTTTCTTTCGCCACAGCGACCATGCCATCACCGCGCTGTCGTTAAGGACCCATCTGCTGGAGACTTCGCTTTCGGGCGCGTTATTCCCGATCAGAACATCGACAACCGATCCGGCAAACAGAACGTCCTCACCCGTGACGATCCCATCAGTGCCTGCACAAATGAGATGAGTGTCGCGTTGCTCCTGAAGTAGCCGATCAGCGATCATCGCACGATTCAGGAAGGCTCCGATCAAAATGGTTGCGGCAGGCGATGCTTTCAGAATCGCTTTTGTACCATTGGTCGTTGTGAAGACGACGGTCCGACCAGCGACAGCGGCTGGGC
>CAIJTV010001329.1:0-4225 GCA_903823635.1 uncultured Planctomycetaceae bacterium | reverse complement strand
GTCTTTACTACGGCCTGCGACGAACGCCCAGATTGTTGGCCATCATCGGATTCTGCCTGTCGTTTTTCGTCGGCGTCATGGCGTCGGGCGTCGTCTTTATGCAGGGGCTCCGGGCTATGGCGGGCTGAGTTCCGTCGTTTTGCTACGAAACTCCCTCGGTGGAGCGATAAATTGGTAGCGGGCCAAAACCAGACCTAATTCTGCAACTTGCCAAACAAATCTGCGTGGTCAGCGAATCAGTTGCGACACTCGGAAAAGATCTTTTGCTCTGATGAAAGTTGCGACATGTCAGTTGAGTATTCCAAAAGCCTGCGACTTGCTCTGATCTTTCTTGCCGCCGTCTGGGGACACTCGCTTTGGACATGCTCATGCCTGTCACAGGAAGCTGCTCCGGCTTCCAAAATGAAACTCGACGGGCGAATTGCGGACCAGCCGATCGTTGTTGGGTATGCCAGAAATGTCGGCCCGACTCGAACCATGGAGTACATGAAGGGACTGACGGAACGCCTTGAGATCGGCAAGTCAATCCGCGAGGGCATTCAGAATCAGGAGGAACAGGAACGAATCAAAAGTACCACGGGAAACGTAGAAGAACCGCTGTATGGTTTCGCTGGCTATATGGTTCAGAGCCTGATCCCGTCCTATGAGACACTCAGTTTCCAGCAAGTTGCCGACGAAGACGACGCACGACGAATTGCGAATGCTCGCAAGGCACAGTGGGGCGATCAGGGCTCGTTGGAGGATCTCGGCAATGGGTGTTTCAAAGTTCAATATCGAAGTGAAAGCACCTACGAACTGCCGCCAGGGGCCGATGAAAAACAGTACACCAACAATAATCCGCAACAGCCGCGTGGTTATGAGTTCTCGCAGCAGATCGTCGAAAAAGACGGCGTGAAGATGGTTCAACATCGGCAGGTGATTACCAACCTGTTTCGTTACCACGACACCATGCTTTATGAGGCGGGGTTTGAAGACCTGTTTACAATGGAGTTGCCCACTGCCGAAGGTATTCGGAGTGCGATTGACGGTTCGACGGATGTTGGCTTCAAAGCGTATCTCGACAGGATTCCCCTGGGCATGCGTCAACTTGGCTGGAGCATGCTGTCGGCCGCTGCGGGAAGTCAGTTGCAGCAGCGTGATGACGAATCCGACACCGCCTACAACATGCGTCGATCGAGTGGTGACTTGGTTCTGGCGTTAATTCAGTCCGTGATGTTCGATGTCGATTCGGCGGACGGCTGGGCACGATTTGCGAATGCCGAAGATGGTTCTCTCCGAGGTCAATTGCGAGTTCGCGCACGAAGCAACAGTCAGCTTGGCGGACGATTGCTGGAGGCCGCTGGCAGCAGCCGCTTTGCTCCGATTCTCAGTGATGACGCCGCGGCTACTTTTCATCTGTGCGTGAAACTGCCTGAGGATGCTCCCAATGCATTACTGGCTACCGCGAAATGGTCCACGGAAACCATGGGAAAGGAATTCAGTGCAGATCCCCAAATGGTGGCCGCAGGGGAAATGATGGCCGGAGTGCTCACCGGGATCTCCGAGCATCGCAATCTGGAACTGCTGATGAAAGCTGGCTGGACGAAAGCGTCCGACGGAGTCCTCTACGGTGGCTTGCAGCTGAACGAGAATCCGGAACTGCTGAAGAATATTCACTACGTTTTGTTGCATCTGCCCAATGCCGATGAAGCGATCGAAAAGATGATGACTCTGGAAGATCGTCAGGGACTGCAGGTCATTGTGTTCCGCTTCCCTGACGACGTTGTTGATGGAATGCGTCAGGCCATCGGGGCCAACATTACGCATCTTTATGTGGCTCATCAGAACTCATGCTTGTGGTACGCAGCCGGAACAGAAAACGCCGTCGAGATCATCCGCCAGTCGGTTGAGCGATGCACTCAGAATACTCGCGCCGCGCGAACTCCTCTGCTCAGTGGTCGGCTCGATATGGAACGCTGGCTCGGATATCCACAGGATGATCCCGCTAAGATTACGTCCATGCTGCATTGGCTGGATGAGAACGCCTATTGGTTTCCTCCGACTCCGATGATGGCGTTTGCTGGTGATGTCCAGAAGCCCAATCCATTGATGCAGCGAGTCTTCGATCTGGGCGGCTCTCAGCAGATTGATCTCTCCCTGGATGCCGATGAGAGCGGTTTGCTGCTGCAACTTTCACTGGGAGAAGCTGTCGCCAACTACATGGTGGCCCGCATGATCGATGGGCAGGAAACTCTGATGCAGGAGCAACAGAAAGAAACGAAAAAGATGCAGGAGGAACAAGTAGAGGCATTAAAAGAAGCTGCGGATAAACTTCAGGCGCCACCGTTGCCAAAACCCGCGGCGAGCAAATAACCGAAATCAGTCCGGTATTGCTTGGCGTCGCAGGCACTTCAGTCCCATGTCCCGGGCCGGGTGGCTGCACTTTCTTTGGGAGCCGCACTGCTTGCCGGCGTGAATTTCTGATACTTCCACAGCATCAAAGGTTGAGCGTTGAGGTGCTGCTGCCGAATTGATCCGTTTCGATCTCCATCTTCTGCAGCAATGACACAAAGAGATTGCTCAGCGGAGTATTGTTTTCACGATCAAAGGCAACATGCTGGCCATGTTTGAATCCACCGCCAGCCAACAGGATCGGGAGGTTCGTGTTGTCATGCGTGTTTGAATCTCCCATGTTGCTGCCAAACAGGATCGATGTTCGATCCAGCAATCGTTCTCCGTGCTCGTTGACTCCGCCAAGCCCGGCGATAAGTTTTCCCAGCAGTAACATTTGCTGGCGATCGACATCCTCAAGCTGCCGCAGCTTTTCTTCAGCCTGTCCGTGATGGCTGAGATTATGATAACCGTCGGTCGTGTTCTGCTGATCGCTCAACGTAAAGACCGGCGTTGCGAATGCATCCACCATCAGTGTGACGATTCGCGTTGCGTCTACCTCGAAAGCCAGTTGAGCCATTGACAGAATCAGCACGAACCGAGGAATCAACACTTTGACGTCAGCGATCTCCTGAGGAGCCTCACGATTCGTTGTCGGGCGTGGACGAATCTCCCATTCTCGCGCGGCCTCAAGCCGATGCTCGACATCGCGGACAGAAGAAAAGTATTGATCCATCCGCTGTCGATCATTGGCACCAAGACGACGATTGAAGCGATCCGCATCCTGCAGCAATGTATCCAGTACGCTGCCTCGTTCTTCCAGTCGATGCAACTGACGAGCGACTTCATCCTGACTGCCCTGCACAAACATCCGCCGAAACAGCGCCGGCGCGCTGTCTTCAGCGGGAAGCAAGACTCCGTCGCGTGTCCACGACAGACTTCGATTGGTTTTATCAATGTTGACGCCCAGATTCAGCGTAGAGAATCGCGTAATCGGCCCCAGTTTTTCGGCGGCGAATTGATCCAGTGAAATGCTGTTGCGGAAACCACTGCGAGTCGGTCCGCGTGCGGCTGTCAGAAAACAGTTTTCGGTGCTGTGGCCGCCGTGCACAGCCGGATGAGACAATCCGCTGAACACCGTGAACTCATTACGATGTTCGCTCAGCAGCGATAGATAGGGCGAAAGCGAATAGTCGCGTCCCGTTGTCTCCGGGAAAAATGGTTTCGGCAGTACTCCAAGATTGTTCGAGATCAGCAGCATGCGGCGAGGAACGCGGGACTCAGACTCATCAGCTAACCCACCATTCATGCATTCCAGTAACGGCAGCGCGCAGACAACTCCCGCACCACGCAGCAGAAAGCGGCGTGACACGCGCTGAGGAAGAATCGACCGCAGCGTTGATGAAGATGTTAAAGAGTTGGCCATAGGAGTGCCTGGTATTTCTGATCGTAGAGCGACCGCCAGCAGTCCGAATTTTCAACAACGGACTACTGTCGAACGACTGCCGACATCACATCGGCGCAATGACCGAATGTCTTGCGCCACGACGCAAAGTATACAGGCAATAAATTCTCCATGCCACCTTTTCCCTGGCAGCGGCGCAGGCACTGCTGCGCGAACGGTTTGTTGCTGGCACTTCAGCGGTCAGTCTCGAGGTTTCTTCGAGAACATCGCCGCTGTGTTTTTATTCCAGGGCACTCCGCATCCGGCGATATCCGGAGCCACCCCAATCGCTGGACATTTCTCCGGACGGCCGCACTTTGGCCGCGGGAGGCAGCGACGAAGCCGTATACCTGTGGCATGTCGCGACCGGCAGAAATGTGTTGACGTTCGATCAACTGGGTTCGTCAGTTC
>CAIJTV010001328.1:0-3494 GCA_903823635.1 uncultured Planctomycetaceae bacterium | reverse complement strand
TCAGCGACGGCTTTAAGTAAGCTCGTTGAGGAATGCTCAGACCTGCCGCCGATCATTCCCCAGTTCGGCCAGTCGTTTGATCTTTAAGCCATCTCAGGGGCTGGTCACATCTTCCCGGGATCTTACGCGAACCTTCCGATGTCGTTACGAATCACCTGCGAATTCTGTGAGGCAAAACTGACCATCCGAGACGACAAGGTTGGTCAGGAATTCAAATGTCCCTCCTGCCGAAAAGTGATCTCGGCTCGAGCGACTGCCGCGAACAATCAGAGCGATGGCTTGATTCCTGCCGAGAATCAAGCCGCCGAATCGTTTGATGAAGGCTCTCAAGGTTTCAACTTCGTCGAAGAGTTCGATCTCGAAGGACTACTTCCCGAGGCGGATCTTTCAACGGACGATTTGTCTCGCATGCCGCCTGCTCGTAAAACGACTGCTCGAGGTAAAAAAAATCAAACCACAGCCCGCTACAGATGTGGCCCCGAGCCCTCGTTCAAAACCGCAAAACATTTGCACCGTTTGCCAGAAACAAATGGATCCCGGAGTACGCTACTGTACCGGCTGCGGCCACAATAACTTCGATGCGGATGCCGTAGCAGTGGATGCTCAGCTGAAAATGCAAACTCGAATGGAACAGCTCACCGCATCACTGGGCGTCGCACGCATCCTGAAGATCTTCAGTCGCATGTTTCGCTAGTGGCCTCACGTTATTTCGTTCGCGAATCCTCTGGAATTATCGGCATGAGTTTCTTTCCGCCAAAAGAGTACGCCACAAGAAATACAGTTCTTCCGCGCAGGGCTTTTTCGACGATGTTGTTGGCCTGCGTGTTCCTCACAAAACCGGGGGTATGCTCGGCCGACGACATTTCGCCAGTTGTCGAGATCGTGAAGACTCACTGCATCGAATGCCACAGCGCAGAAACAAAAGAAGGCGGCCTCGATCTCACAAGTCCCGGAACCAACGTGAAGGACTCACTTCAGCGAGCTCAGTGGATTCACATCTACGATCGAGTCCGCAAGAACGAAATGCCGCCGGACCCTCAGCAGCTTCCCGAGGCACAACGCGAGCAAGTGCTGCAGACGCTCGAGCCGTTGTTGCATGACGCTGATATGGCTGACGTGATGGCCAATGGTCGCGGCCCCATGCGGCGCGTTAATCGCGATGAGTTCGCACAGAACCTCCGTGATCTCCTGCAGCTGCCGGATTTGAACGTTCGCGAGATTCTTCCGGAGGATCGAGTCAGTCATCATTTCAACAAGACGACAGCGCTGCTGGATCTTTCGCGGGTCCAACTCATGGCGTTTCTGGATGCGACCGAGTCTGCTCTTTCGCAAGCCACCGCCAGCGGCATGACTCCACCGCCCGCTGCAAAGCATCGCTTCCTCGCGACTCAGATGTTTCAGGAGGCGGAAACATTCGGAAATCGTGAGGCGATGTTCTATGCAAAGAACAATCAATTGTTACCTTTCAATGGTGGTGAGCTGGCGGAACTGCGTCGCACTAATCAACACGATCCGGAAGCCGAACTGGCTATCTTCCGTTCCGCTCACTGGCCTTACTATGGCTATCCACATGGCTTCGTGGCGACATTGCCGGGACGATATAATGTTCGCTTCTCAGCGAGAGCTGTGCTGCAGCAGCCGGGCTTTCAATTGGTGCCTGCCTCTAAACCAATACCGATGACGTTTCGAGCCCGCAAGCCGTCCGGCGCTGACGTGTCAGGTGACGTTCGAGCAACCGGTGGAGTGATGGATATCGCTCCGGAAACATCCATCTATGAAACGACGATTCTGCTGAAGCCCACGGAGACCTTTGAGTACAGTCTGCTCGGTCTGCCCGTTCCGCTGGCAAGGAATGTGAACAACGGACCGCCCGAGTATCGCTATCCCCCTTTCCCACAAGGAGGTCAGCCGGGCGTGGCATTCCAGTGGCTCGAGATCGAAGGACCCGTGTCGTCCGCAGAATGGCCACCGGCGTCGCATCGAATTCTGTTCGATGAACTGCCGATCACGGCCTCGGCGCCTGGCTCGAAGCTTCCCGTTTCAGTTGTGACGGAATCGCCAGAGGCCGAAGCCAGACGTCTCTTGCGGCGATTTGCAGATCGAGCGGCCCGGCAACCAATCGACAACTCCGAACTTGAGCCTTTCGAACAGTTGATTGTTTCTCGCTTGAAGGCCGGAGACAACTTCACGGAAGCGATGCTGGCGGGTTATCAGGCGTTCCTTTGTTCCGGCCACTATCTATTTCTCAACGAACCAATCCCGGGCGATACTCAGGGCGATCATTACGCCATCGCGTCTCGCCTGTCGCATTTGCTGACGAACTCCGCGCCAGACCAGATGCTGATCGACAAAGCTGCAAACAAGCGGCTGCTCAACAGAGCCGAATTGCAAATCGAAACCGAACGTCTGATGGCGTCGCCAGCTTTTGACCGCTTCATCACCAGCTTCACGGATTATTGGCTCAATCTTCGTCAGCTCTATCGCGACGAACCAGACTCACGGCTCTATCCGGAGTACCGATTCGACAACTATCTTGTGGAGTCGATGGAACGCGAAACTCGCGGATTCATTGCTCTGCTGATGAAGGAGAATTTGCCCGCTGCGACTCTGGTGGCGACTGACTTCGTGCTGGCGAATGATCGACTCGCCGATCATTACAAACTCGAGCCGCTCAGTGGATCCCACTTGCGGAAAATCACGCTGCCACCGGACAGCCCCTATGGGGGTTTATTGACTCAGGGAGCGATCCTGAAAGTCACGGCCAACGGAACAAATACATCGCCTGTCGTGCGTGGAGCGTGGCTGACGGATCGCATCCTGGGTGATCCGCCGCCCCCGCCTCCGGCCAGTGTTCCAGCGGTCGAACCCGACATTCGCAGTGCGACAACGATCCGCGAACTGTTAAGGCTGCACACCGAATCCGCAAGTTGCGCCGCCTGTCATGCCAGATTTGATCCGGTCGGGCTCGCTCTGGAAAACTTCGACGTACTTGGTGCCTGGCGCGATCGCTATCGAGCACTCGAGCTGGGCGAAGCCATCACCGGAATCGATCGCGCGGGGCATAACTTCAGCTATTCACTGGCATCCACGGTCGACGCCAGTGGTCAGCTTCTCGATGGTCAACAATTCCGTAATGTGCGTGAGCTAAAACAGATCCTCGCCGAGAATCCTCGCCAGTTGGCTCGCAACCTGATCCACCAATGGACGGTTTATGCGACGGGGACTCCTGTGCGATTCTCTGATCGTCGCGAAGTCGAAAAGATTCTTGATGAGTGTTCCGCTCAACAGTATCCGATCAAGGACCTCTTTGTCAGGTTTATTCAAAGTCGAATCTTCTGCGGCTCAGAAACGCCGTGAAGCGGGCCCTTCGCTTTCCTCATGGCAAAGCCAGGCTAAGACCACCTTTTGTCACTTAATCGCTGGCAGCTTCAGATCTGCCGGCGCGACACCGATAGCAGGCCGTTCGAACTTGTCTCCGAAGTCACAGTATCCGT
>CAIJTV010001327.1:0-5251 GCA_903823635.1 uncultured Planctomycetaceae bacterium | reverse complement strand
TTGGTTTCACCAGTCTTGGTTTCACCAGGTTCCTGCTTCGGGTCGTTCATCGACGAATTCTCGTTGGCTGCCTGAGGCGGTTCAGACTTCTCTGGCGTCGTTGAATTCTCACCAGGCTCGTCGTTGCTTGACTTCGAGTTTGGCTCCGACTCACCATCGTCAGATTTCATCTCGGAATCCGAGGGCTCTGTCGACTCAGAAGTGTCTGCAGATTTCGGCTGCGATTTCTCTGATGCAGCTTTGGGCTTGGATCCGGCAGCATCCGGCTTCGTTTCTGAATCAGACGGTTCGGACTGCGGTTCCTTATTCTCTGATGGCTTGTCTTCTGGATCCTTTTCAGATCCCGGTTCGGTCGTTTTGCCAGGACGTGATTCTGCGGAGTCTTCACCGGACTCACCGGGATTCTCCTGTCGTTGGCGATTCATCTTTTCGATCAAATGCTGCAAAGCCACATCGTCATCCGCTCGTTGACGACTCGGCTGAGCTGGCGAGGTTGTCTTCCCGGGCTGAGACTCACCGCTCGAATTTTGCTTCGTTGCGTTTTTATCACCAGGATTCTTCGCAGCTCCACTTTTCTGCTCCGCTGGATTCCCGGAGCCCTGTGGATTCGCGTTTGGCTGCTCATTCTTTGGTTCAGCGGGATCAGTTTCAGGCTCCGTCGGAACCTCTTCAGGTGTGGTCCCTTCAGTTGGCGGCGAATCAGCCAGCCGCATTTCTCCCGGATCAGTTCCTGAATTGGTCGGAGGTACATCCGGCGTTTGGCGATCCTTCAACTGTTGTTGGAGTTCCAGATCCTGAGCCAGTTGCTTCTGAACTTCTTCTTCAGCGATCGGGGCGGTGATCTGCAGATTCAGATCGCCCGAGCGCCCCTGATTTCCCAATGGCGGCCGATTATCTCGAGCCTGAACATGGTAGGTTACAACATCGCCGGGAGTCAGTTTTAGTGTCGACAGCCGAAACTCCCAGGTGTCACTCCACTTCTTAGGCAGAGGAACCCCGGACGTATCCAGCAGCACTTCTGAAGGCTGCACTGGCTTTCCGTTGATCGAATAGTTCAGCGTCACTGAACGCAGAAGAAAGTCAGGATCTTCTGCCTCAACTAACAGCGGCACGACTGCGTTTGCCGCGACCTGAAGATCTCGATTCGGATCCAGCAGTTTGACGATCGGAGGCTGGTCGCGACGAATCTCCAGCGGATAAACAACGGGCTCCGGATCGGAGTTTCCGTCATCATCGGTCACTGTGATCCTGTAAAACTTCGGCACCGACTGATCCGCGCGAACGTCCAGCTTCAGTTCCCCGGTCAGCGCGGTGTCTTTGATCACCATCGCGACTTCTTCGCCGTGGGCGGTAAACCCGGCATCGTCAGATAACTGCAATATCGCAGACTTTACCGGGACGCTGCTTTGAGCATTGATCGCGACGACACAGCCTTCCCACGCATCAATCGCTCCCGAAGTGTCGATTCGATCCGGTAATTGCATATATGGCGGATAGACATACCTGACTTCAATCACCTGTGAGGTTGGCGGCTGATCGACTGAGATCAAGTATTCTTCAGACGATGCATCACCGGCGACGATGCGATACCTGATGTCCTGTCGTACTCCGCGATCACCGTCGCCGATCATTAAAACCTGGAAGCGATTTGCATCTTCGGTGGCTCGCATCTGCAGAGGCTCATCGACGTAACGCTTGTCGGCTGTGGTATACAGCACTCGCACATCTTCGGGGATAACTCCGGCGATGTCCGCGACAAATTCAACGCGAGTTCCCGCAGGGACTTTCTTGTTTCCCGGCAGCACTGTTTCGACGACAGTTCGAGTCGACACATTCGCAGCGGCAAGGGTCAGAGGCCTCAGCAGACTGATTGCTTTCGGACTGAAGACCGCGTACAGACAAGTCAACAGCGTGATCACAAACAGCGCAGTACCGAGGCGAATGAGCATTCGTCGATCGATGGCTTCATCGACATGAACTTCAGCCAGCTTGACGGCCGCTCGCTTCTCCAGCGACTTCTGTATCGGAGTATCACTTTTGCGACCACCGGACTGCAGATCGATCAAAGCCAGCAGACTGCCTTCAAGCCCCTTTGATGATCGATCCAGCATTCTCGCGGCATACAGCGGATGAATGCGACGAAACCACGGCAGCGCGACGTATCGAATAAGGATTGCAGAACATGACAGAACGACAACAATCAACATGCCAGCGCGAGTCCACGCACCGAAACCGCCGTCGATGACCCAATGATCCAGAACCGTAAAGGCGAACACGTAACCAATCAGCAACAGGCCCGCGAGCACCGAAGCAGTCAGCAGGTCTGTCGCTTTGATCCGACTGCGAGCCTGCTCAAGCTGATACTGGATGAATTCATCCGGATCCGCATAACCTTGCTGAGATTTGTCGGAAACTGTTGCCACGTGTTGAGTCCTGAACTGAGAGTGCCGACGCCGCCAAGTCGAACTAATGCACGATTATGCTGACGCACGAGCAGTTTTCAGATGTTCCGTCTTTCCTAAAGTTTATCGGCCACAATCCGTCAGGGGCAGTCAAAATAAGCGGAACGAACCGATTGCAGGGACTTTGCTTCTCGCCCACGGGCCACGTTGCCCATGTCGCAGTCTGCCGTTCGATTCGCGATTTCTGACGAGGTGCCACCAAAACCCTGCATTCCAGGGTGAGATCCCCCCGAAAGTCTATTTTTTCTATCAAACTCTGGACTGAATTCTCCGTGAAGTTTCACGTCACTTTTCCAGAACGTTCTTTCCGATCGGCGTCCTATGGATTTCCTCGAAGCCTTCGCCGAATTCGGCTTGAGTGAACTGCAAACATGGGCCGCGGCCAGAAAAATGTCGTACGGGCTCGAGCAGTCCGTTCGATTGTCGCCGGGGATTCTGGAAACTCGCCGATGCCTGCTTTCCTTTTCATACGCGGAAGCCGGCCACGAAACCCCCAAGGATATTCTCCATATCTGCCGGGTGATGAATGCTCCAGAAATGTTCCTGCAGAGCATCGCACGTTTTATCAACGCCGCAGCCTTCGTTCACTTTGGGTTTGAGTACTCCGGAACAACCCGCATCGGCAAATGTTACCTCGAGATTCCTCCTCCAGACGCAACGCAACCTCTGCAATCCGGACGACTGCAGTTTCTCGGTTTCAAATGGTCGCTCCAGAACTCGACGATCGCCGTCGTCTCGCGCTACAAGTCTTCAATCGTTCAAGACTGGTCCGAGATTAAGTCACTGCTGACCGGGGCGACTGATCACAGAATGCGTGTCCCCGTCGACTCACTCCTGCAACAACTTCAACCGCCGTCACAGAAAGCGAGGGAGATCTATCCGCTGCTGGAGATCTCGGAGGAAGGCAGTGATCGTCGCTCATGGGATCTCAACGTCTACGACGGTCTGTGGAGTCTGGGACAAATCCAGTCGACACTTCTGGCCGCAGTTGAAACGCTGCAGATTCGCCACGATGATTTTTTTTCCTGGATCCTGCCGATCGCCTCCAGTGCTCTGGGGCACATCGCCACTGGCATCGGTCGAAACGGTGAGCCATTCCTGACCGTCTATTACGGCGCAAAGGAAGTTGAGGCACTGTAGTCGCGCCAGCTATGCTGGTGATCCAAGCGACTCATGGCACTCACTTTGCTAAACGAGTCCAGCGTTTCATAACATGAAAAAACGCAGCGTGGCGAAGGCCCCGGCGGCATCCTTGACGATTCCTGCCTCGCAAATTGAGCACTGTCAGGCGATCACCGTGCCGCTTTGTGTATTCACCGGCCCAAAAAAAAGCCCGGACTCAAGGGGAGCCGGGCTTGGGGAGATTCACGTTTTGCCAATGATCAGAGACGAAGTGAACCGTTCAAATCCGTGAGATCTCTTCGAATCTCAGAAGCGATCTGTGACAAATTCAGACGTTCTTCAGTCGTACAACGGGAAAGGAACCCGTAAACGGTTTTCCATTCCTGATAGAGGCCATCGGTTTCTTTCTGCAGCTCCTGCAGGGTCGGTTCAGAATCCAGCATACGGTGGAGTTTTTGGGTCCGCTTCATGAAAGCAGTTGTGGCGGCTGTCACTTCTGCACGATAAGTGGGACGAGCTTTAGCCAGCCAGGCTCGAATATCAAACTCCATCTGGTCGGACAGATTTTCCAGCGAAGCCGCGATTGGAATCAATTCTCGCGTATCGACCTGCGAAACCGTGCCACCCAAATTCAATTCGGCCCGCAGAGCGGCGATGCCGTCCTCGATCTCACGCAACACGACGACGGCAGCCTGGCTCTTTAAAGCACTGAAGGTTCGCACGAAGACGGTGCCGTATTCTTCCACATAACGATAGCTCTCGATCAGTTCCTGGTCGCTTTCATTGCGATCAAGGTTGTCCTTGAAGTTCTGGACGGTGCCATAAAAATTGTCGGCGATCTGTAATGTGCCGGTGGCATTCTTGAAGGTTAACAGCAGCTTCAAAGGAGTGCGGTTGTAGAACTCATCCACATCGCGAATCAGGGCATCAGCCGTTTGCTTCAACTGTGCGCGGCTGGTGGTGTTTTCAATCCACAGCAGTTCATGAATCAGGTTATCGGCATCAATAATGCGGCGAACAGATCGTTCGATGTATGGATTGCTGACCGTCGCAACCTGATCCAGCATCACAGCCCAGGCACGCTCGAAGCGGTTGTATTCGCTGACGATTCGTTCGTAAGGATAGTTATCGATAACAAGCTCATCGATACGTGCGACCTGCTGCTGAAGCTTGCGAGTATCGCTGACCATCAAGGAGACCTTGGTGGACGCATTCAGGTCACGGCGGAGTTCATCGCTCATGTTGTACAGCGAACTGTCGAGAATGCCGAGCTGCTGCTGGAGGGCTCGACGATCCAGAGACGGGTCAACCTGAAACAGTTTTCCAACCTGCTGATCAAGACGATCAATTCGGTCGATGCTTTGTAATGTTGCGTTGCTCAATCCCGCTGACTGGGCCAGTCGATGTGACAGCAGTCGCCAGTCGGCATCAATCTGACGGAAGTCTGCGACAATGTTTTCCAGAGCGACGCCGGCCGCAAGATCCTGACTGACAAGATTCGCAAGTCCTCGCAGTTTCTGAAGATCAGACAACATCGGCCGCAGGCTTAGATTCCTTCGGTAGTCGGCATCGAGAGAAGTGTATAAGCGACCGGCTTCGTCAGTGGTTTCCTTCAGCAGGTTTGCGAGAGCACGCTTGTCGACTTTGTCATAGTCAACCGATCTGGC
>CAIJTV010001326.1:0-1543 GCA_903823635.1 uncultured Planctomycetaceae bacterium | reverse complement strand
GAAATGCTTTGGAAATGGTTGAATCCTCTGCTTGGCCTGAAGATCTTCAGCAATCCAGAGAAGGAAGTTCGACTGGCTTGTCAGACCCGGGTGACTGGTGACGTTGAGGTGGAAACACATCCTCCGATCAACTGGCACGGCGAGAAGTTCTGGAATTAGTAGATTGCCGGACGTTCTTAAATGTAGGTTGGACATTCCTGTCCGACTGAGTTTCGACGTGTCAAACGCAGATCTACACCAAGAGCAATCCCAAACTCAGCCTTGGTAGTCCACGCTATCAACCAGCGTCCCGCATTGAGTTTGGGTGCCATGGGCGACGGAAGTCGGCTCTACGGTACCACGAAGAACCAAATCAACAGCCAGAAGCGTAGTCACGCCTTAGCGGCTTTCCCGAGAATCCCACCCTCTCGCGAAACCGACTGAGAGATTTACGGCACACGTTTTATAGCTCGTCAATCAGATAAACCGTCAGCGATCTCGCGCCGTGAGCTCCGATGACCAATGATTGCTCGATGTCAGCGGTCTTGGATGGGCCGGAGATAAACCCCGCGAAACGATGCTCACCGATCTTGATGCGAGCGTACGCTTCGTGCATGTTGTTGACGATCTGCGAAGCCGGAACGACCAGAGAAATGTGCTGTGGGATAAAGTAGAGCACTCGATGATGGACCGTATCGTCCGTCACCCAGATCGCCCCGTTCTCCGCCACGCAGAAGTGACCACGCAGAACCGCGTAATCGACGTTCTCCAATTGATGGGGATCGTTAATCGCTTTCAGATCGAACGTCGTATCACCAAGCCCCGGAACCATCGTGCAGCGAACTTTGCCCCTGGCCCACGGCTCCAGTGTGCGCAAATGAGCATCAGCTTCGGCGACAGTTTTCACATGCACCGTCTGACCGCCAACGAACTTCAGGACTTCTGAAAACCGAGCTTCTCGATCCTCAAATGTCTGCCATGCCCCGGTCGCTTCCAGTTCCGGCAATGGTGCAGACTGCGGCAATGCCGCGCGGATTTTGGCGAGGATTGTGTCACGAGAAGATTTGGGGGCTTTTGCAATCATGACTTTCCACCGCCCTTCTGTTTCTGGCGTTCGGCGTACTGTTGCCGGAATGATTGCTTCGGAGCATCCGGCAGGTCACGTTGCTTGCCCCACGCATTCAGCGGGTTATAGATCAGGAATCGAGGCATGAAACGCAGAGACGTGCGAGCGATTCCGCCAAGCAGATTGAAGAGCCATGTCCGCGACATGACCCCCGAGACAACTTTCATGGACAGCTTCTTGGAGGTTCCGATCAGGCGTTTGTTGTCAAGCAGTTCGCGTAACGTAAACAACTGCTGATGAAGATCGATTTTTACCGGGCAAACATCAGTGCACGATCCACAAAGCGTGCACGCAAACGGCAGTGAGTTGTGTTTTTCCGGAGTCTGGAGCGGAGTCAGAATGGACCCGATCGGACCAGGCACTGTCGCTTCGTAACTATGGCCTCCGCTGCGTCGATAAACCGGGCACGTATTCATGCAAGCTCCGCAGCGAATACAG
>CAIJTV010001325.1:0-3050 GCA_903823635.1 uncultured Planctomycetaceae bacterium | reverse complement strand
GGGGCCGTGTTGTTGACCGCGATGGTTGTTGTGACGGCATCACTCCAGACGATTCCATCTCGAACTCGCCAGGTGAACGAATCGACGCCTGCAAACGCCGCATCTGGCTGATAGCTGAAGCCACCGTTGGCGGTGCCACCTGTCTGGCTCAGTGTCAAAGTTCCATGACTTGGCTGAGAAATGATTTGAAGCGTCAGAGAATCGCCATCTGCATCCAACGCCTGGCCAAGCAGGCCGGGTGAAGGCACGGTCAACGATTGTCCGGCGGCCAATGTGTGATAAGACGGGCGTCCACTCGGAGCAGTGTTAAGAACGTTGATTGAGATCTCCGCCGGATCACTGAATCCTACACCGTCTGTCACTCGGAAGGTCAGTTCGTCCTGACCTGCAAAATTCGACGATGGAGTGTAAGTCACGTTGCCGGTAAACCGAATTGGCTGGCCGTTGCTGCCATTGTTGATCAAGTTGGTGTAAGTCAGGGTGCCATGGTCTGGGGCATTTACGATCTCATAAATCAGGGCGTCGCCATCGCTGTCATAGGCGGCCAAATTCAGGGAAGTTGAATTGCCGTGCTGCAGAGTGGCACTTGAGCCAGTCGCTACCGGAAGTGCGTTCTCAACGTCAATAACAAACGTCACGGCACTGCTGTACTCAGCACCGTCCTTGACTCGTGCCTTGAATGTGTCGCGTCCAGAATAACCTGCCGCTGGTGTGTAGGTAAACGTACCATTCGCGGCGACCAGGAGAGTACCGTGCTGTGTTGTTTGGGTCACGGAGACCGACAGCGTATCACCGTCTGAGTCTGATGCCGTCGCGCGAATGCCCGTTCCGCTGACAACAAGTTGCTCGCCGCTTCCAGTTCGCCACGAATTGCTGATCAATGTTGGGCGCTCATTGGAAACATCGATGGTTGCAGTTGCGACATTGCTGTAAGCAATTCCATCAAATGCACGCCATGTGAACGAATCCAGTCCCGTGTATCCCGCGTCAGGTACGTAGGCAAAATGACCATTCGAATAGAAGGTGAGCGTGCCATGTGACGGAGAGGCAACAACGGAGAACAGTCGAGCATGCCCTTCCGAATCTCCGCTGACTGAAGCAAGTTGTGACCCATCTACCGTCAACGTTGATCCCTGATGAACGTCCCTCAGGAAACCCGTCGACCATGGAGCATGATTCTCGACCTTGATCTCCACATTTGCTGTAGCAGACTGGCCGGATGAGTCCGTCAGACGGTACGTGAAACTATCAATCCCCACAAACGGCGATGCTCCGGCGTTTGGCGTGTAGCTGAACGATCCAGAACTGTTTAGAGTCAGACTGCCATTTGTCGGACCGGAGACCAGCTGCACGGTTGGCGCGGCACCTGCACGGCGAAAGGTATCGTTCGCCGTCAGTCCTGTGGCGGCTGGCACGACAAGAGTCTTCAGCGCATCGATCTGATATCGGTCAGGTCGCACGTTGAGTGGCGATACTCCCGATGATGATCGTCCAACATAGAGCGTCACCTTTCCAGTCGAAGCAGACACTCCATCGAAGAGTCGGTAAGTGAACTGATCTTCACCTGAGAAGCCTGTAACAGGTGAATAGGAGAACGAACCGTTGGCATTCAGTGTCAACTGACCATGCTCGACGTTTTCAACCAGCGACAGAGTCAGCACATCCTGATCCAGATTAAGATCATTCTTCAGGATTCCGGGCGCTGCAACAGTCAGGGACTGATTTGAATCCATCGTGTAGTAGTCGGCAGTGACCATTGAGTCGGTATTTGTCACTTCGATGCGCACGATATCCGGTTTACTGTAGGTCACGCCGTCAAATGCATGCCACGTAAAGCTGTCCTTCCCCACAAACCCTGCGGACGGCGTATAGGTCCACGATCCGTTTGCTGCGACATTCAGTGTGCCGTGAGCCGGGTTGACGAGGATCACGGGAGCGATCACATCGTCATCGGGATCGACTGAGTAATATCGAAGTCCTGATGTGGCATCCACGGAATGAACCGTGTCATGTTTGACACGATGATACTGTTCGTGAATCTGCGGTGCTGAATTTCTGATGTCGAAGGTCACAAGACTGATGTTTCCCTGCGAGACACCGTCTGACGTTCGGTACTCAAACGAATCAGTCCCAACATACCCGGACGTCGGCGTATAAGTGAATGTCCCATTGGCAGCAAGGCTGAGAGTTCCATGGCTGACGCCGGTTACGAGTGACACCGTGAGCGAGTCACCATCTGCGTCATAATCGTTTTCGAGGATTTGAGGCGTTGCTGTGGTAAACGCTCGGCTGTGAGGAATGAGAAATCGGTCATCTCCGCTCTGAGATGCATTGTTGTTGACGTCGATTTCAACAGTCGCAGTAGGCGACGTGGACGCACCATCATTGACTTTGTACTTGAATGTGTCCGTACCAACGAAGTTCTCGTCCGGCGTATAGGTCCAGAGACCAGCGGATGAAAGTGCCAAAATTCCGTGGGTTGGCTGAGCAAAAATCGACAGGCTCAGAGTGTCGTCGTCGGGATCCGCATCGTTTCGTAATAATTGAGCTGTTGTGATTGAGACGGCATGATTGCGCTGAGTTGCGACCCAGTCGTCATTCACGTCTACTGGATTATTTAAGACTTGAACCTGTGCAACGATTGGCGGACTGGACTGCCGACCATCGCTCAGTCGCCAGGTAAACGAGTCTGTACCAGTCCATCCGGCATCCGGGACGAATACGAATGAACCGTTTGCGGCGAGTTGGAGTGTGCCATGAGAGGGGCTTGTCACAAGCTGTACGGTCAGCGGATCTCCATCAGCATCCACCGCAGATCTCTTAAGGCCAGCCTGCGTATTGACAGTGAGCGTCGTGCCGTGGTGTGTTCGGAAAGCTCTGGCGGGAGATGACGGAGCCGTATTCGTAACAGTAATGTTGACCGTGACTTCATCGCTCCAGTCGGCACCATCCCAAATTCGATACTTGAAGGAATCACTTGCGTTAATCACGTTCGCGTCTGGTGTGTAGACGAAAGCACCGGAACCAGAAAGAGTGATCGCGCCATGAAG
>CAIJTV010001324.1:0-1850 GCA_903823635.1 uncultured Planctomycetaceae bacterium | reverse complement strand
CGACAAGACTCTTTGTGAACTCCGTTACCATCTCAAATGGCTCGCCCTGAATCGGGCTGAAGTCCACAACCGGCGCGGACAGACTACCGGACCAGGCACCATCTTCCTGAACCAGCGTCAGGTCGTAGTCGCGATCATCCTGCGTCCACTTTCCAGCCACAGTTTTCCCGTCGGCAGACACGGTCCCGGAATACATCGCTGATTTCCGGGGGATTGAGAATTCAAGACTCTGCCCAGCAACAGGAGCAAATCCCTCGGCTGCAAAAACATCGCCGCCTTCATCCAGGCTGACGACTTGCCATGTATTGGCATCTTTTGCCTCAGCAGCGGGCTGAATTCGGAATCTGAATTCACGAGAACCAGCATCAACGAGAACCGTCAACGGGGCCACTTCTCCGGCCGGGAAATGTCTCTGAACCGCCTCGGCGCCATAAACGCTGCGGGCCGTATCAGGCAGCTCAGAAAGCAGGCCATAGCTGAGATTGCCGAAGTAGATGATACCCACAAGAGTAAACGGCAGCATCATCGCCATGCTGCCAATCCACGCAGCCCATGCACGTCGCTCGATCAGGCTGCCAATCCAGTGCCAACCAGCCGTCAACAGATTCTTTTTCTGCAGACGAGTCACAAAGTCTGAACTGCTGGGGAAACTGGCGTCGCGGCGAGAAGCCAATGATGGGACATTTGGCCAGAATGCCCAGCGGCCAATGAGCCGCAAAATTGCCGGCGTCAGCGTGAGAGCGGCAAGAAGACAAACACCCAGACCGAACGTGATCGCCAGACCAGCCTGTCGAAACTTACCGAACTCGGCGAAGACCAACATTCCGATGCCGCACATGACCGTACCAGCACTTGCTGTCAGAGCAGCCCCGATCCTTTGAAGTGTTCCGGAGATGGCGTCTTCGATTGTCTGGCCTCCGTCAATTTCTTCACGGTAGCGAGCAATCAGAAACAGACAGTAGTCCACACCAGCCCCGTAAATCAGCACCGTCACATATGTTTCAATTCCGTTGAACAGACTGATGATTCCGGCCGACGCCGCCATCGACAGCAACGTCAACGAGACAGCAGTTGAAACAGCAACAGTGATCAGCGGAATCATCGCCAAAGCTGGAGCCCGGTAGATCAGAATCAACAAACCCACCACCAGAATTACGGTCCATTTCTCGGTCGACTTCGCGCTGTTCTTGGCTTCACGAATCATGTCACGACCAAATGTTGCGCTGCCACTGATTGCAATTTCGAGACCAGCGGGCAAAGAGGTATCTTCTCCGGCGGGAGTCCTGGAAAGCTGCTCCACAAACTTCTCGACCTGATCCACAACATCTGTGTTTTGCTGATCGAGAAACTCGGTGCTGAGCCCCATAACGATCGTGGTCGCCTGCTTGTCTTCGCTGATCAGAAGATCACCAATCTTCTTATCCGCAAACCAAGTAATTCCCTGCACAATTTTTGGAGGCGAATTCTTCTCAGTGCTTGCGATTTCGGTCGGAGCCGCGTTCGCTGGCTCAACTCCCGCATCGGCAGCAAGCTGCTCATCAGGCATCGGGAGTCGGGCAATCTTGTGAATCTCCGGGATCACTCGAGCCGTCAGATAGTCGTAGTCGGACTTCAGAAGTCCATCAGAACTTTCCCGACGCACCAAAAGAACCAGCGTACTCGCCAGCAGGTCATTGGGAAATGCTTCGCGAAAACCTTCAGTTGCAATACGGCTGGGGGAGTCTTCCGGCAGGAACGCAAACTCGCCGTTTTGAACGACATCCTCCCATTTTGGCGCGGTGGAAATGCAAACCACCAGCAGCGCGACCCATGCCGCAAGAATCAGGAAAGCGTGTTTCGCTGTGATGTCT
>CAIJTV010001323.1:0-5385 GCA_903823635.1 uncultured Planctomycetaceae bacterium | reverse complement strand
TGCTGAGAATCACCCCGGAGTTTCTTCAGCGACGGACTGTCTGCAAGGCCTCGTCTCGGCGGAGCGAGACGGCTACTTTGAAAACCGAACAGTGGTCGATCATGTGCCGACCAATGTAGCCATCTTGCTCCGCAAGATGTGCCTTGTACGGTGCACGTCGTGCTGCCGGAGCCGGTCGATAACTTCAAGCAGCGTTGATGAAGTTATGCTGAGAATCGCCCCGGAGTTTCTTCAGCGATGGGCCGTCTGCAAGGCCTCGTCTCGGCGGAGCGAGACGGCTACTTTGAAAACAGATCAGTGGTCGATCATGTACCCACCAATGTAGCCATCTTGCTCCGCAAGATGTGCCTTGTACGGTGCACGTTGTGCTGCCGGAGCCGGTCGATAATTTCAAACAACGTTGACAATGCTGTGCTGGGGATCGGCCCCGAATTTTTTCATCGAAGGGCCGTCCTCAAGGCCTCGTCTCGACGGAGCGAGACGGCGACATTGGCGACCGACTGATTCCGGCGGAGATATTGGGGCACTTCTGCACCCAACAGAATAATGAACGACAGTCAGTTCCTACGGTATTACATAAATCGCACCGACAGTCGCCGCCGCCTGAACTGCGATGGCTTTGACGGTGGGTTTTGGAAGGTATGCATCTGGACCAAACTGCTGACAGGTTGGACAGTCAGGTAGCGATCGCACGCATTTGTGTGGCGAATTTGAGGCCATCATATACGGCAGCAATGGGATCCTTCCGGCGAAGTGCGCGATGGATTTGACCTCGGTCAGACAGCCGCCAGTTTCGCCACATCGCTCCATGTTGGGATCTTCAAAGTAGAGCGGCTGATATCGAATTGGGTAAGTGTTTCGCGATGCATGCGAACGGTGCCACGGCGCGGGAACGTAATGATGTTCAGCGGGTATGGCCGTTGACTGCTGAGGATTGCTGTCTTCTGGTTTTGCAAGCGGTTGGCCAGAGTCGTCGAGTTGTACGATTGAGTCCGCAAGTCGGATGGCTGTCAGTGGCCTACGCTTCGAAACGACTGGCATCGAGGATTGCTGCGAAGCCTCTTGCTTCTCCTCGGGCATGTTGGAGGAACCATCGCCGGCGGCGGACTGAGCATTCTCAGCGTGTTGTGTGCTGGCGACGCAGAACAACTTTCCGGGGAACTGATCCGGATCATCAAGAGCCGAAACACAAGACATCGTGACGTAGTTCAGATAGCTGTACACGAAGAAGGTGTCTTCTTTCACCTCGGCCGGACCGCTGTCGCTTTCCGGAAACGTTTCGTTGGATGCCTGTTGATTCTCGGCAACAGTGGACGATTCTTCAGGGACGGCAAGAAAAGGCAAATCTTCGGCCGAGAGAAGTGCTTGTTCAGTGCCCGGTAGCTGAGTTTGCGCGACGACTGGAGGGGCGGTTGATTCTGATTCGGGCGACGCTGCTGGGGTCGTCGTCAGGGAGTCATCGCCAGGGCTCGAACCGTTAAGCAGCAGTCCGAACAGGGTACTGAGGCAGAATGCTCTGCAAAATAGTGCATCCAGCATGGAAAACTCCGTTCTTCCGACGCGCGCGAAATCCTCTCTTTTACTGATCGACAGGGCCCAAAAGCGAACCTGAGCCTGTCAGGATTGACCGATTTCATCGTCCCAGGTGGCAGAATCCCTGCAACTGTGCATCAGCCTTCAAGGGATCCTGAACGCGGTCCCCTGAGTGAAAGGGCACGGTTCTTGCCTGTTAAGGGTGTGAGTCAGCCGGCAAAACCAGTGTTCCAACTTGCGTTGGGGGTCTTCAGAGCCTGACAATCCCGGGACCGATCTGTTCCTCGACGCTTATTCTCCACGGACGTTTTCATGAGTCTTCCGAACTATCTTGATCGACTGCGTGAAAAAATTGCTGTCTGGATGAAACGGCACTATCGTCTGCGGCAACGTCAACTGAAAGTCGTGCGTCTGGAAGACCGCCGCCTGCCCGACGCCAGCTTTGCGCTAGTGGGTGATATCCTGACAGTGGAAGCCTTTGATGGAGCCACCGACGCGGTTGATGTTTCTTTTGATGCGAACAATAACGAGTTTCAACTTGAGCTATCGTCCGGAACCTGGCTTTCTGAAAATCCCGGTCCATTGGATCCGGCTGTCAGCTTGAACGGTAATGTTCTGACGGTGGCCTTACCGTCTCTGAGCGAGTTGCAGATTCATGGCTCAGGTACACCGATTCACATTACGGATTCGGGAAGCGCCTTCTCGATTGGTCAATTAACGATTGCCGGTGCCGCTGATGTTGTGCTGGACTCCGCCAACGATATTGATTCAATCAGCATTGAAGCCGACAGCCTGACCCTGCATGATTCAGACGATCTTGAAATTTCAACGCTGCAGGTCACAGAGTCGGTTAACCTGTCTGTCGCTGGAACTTTGACAAACAGCGTCGACGCGCAGATCGAGGTTGGCGGACATGCTTCATTTGAAGCATCTTCAATCGTCCTTGGGCAGCATGCTGCTGATCACGTCGATCTGAGCAGTTTGTCTGTAACAGCCACAGAGTCAGTTGAGATAGATGTTGATTCAGCTGTAGAACTGACAGGCTCAAGCAGTGCTGCTGAGCTGACTCTTTCATCCGAAGGTTCGATTCAGCTCGCTGATACGGCGACATTAACCGTTCATGGAAACACAGACCTTACGGCGGACGAGATTGACGTCCGAGGCGAATTCCATAGTGGCAGCTTAACGTTTCATTCCGCAGGACATGTACACATTCATGAATCCTCGCAGGCGACTCTGATCGGGCAAAATTCTGCGAGTTCGTTAGCGTTGCAAGTCGACGGCCTGCTGGCTGACACCTCAGAAAGCCTATTGCAGGTGACCGGGCACGCCGAGATGAACGCCGACAGCATTACGCTGGGCAACGGCGATGTTGAGATTGGGAGTCTGCAGTTTGAGTCAGCCGGCATTGTAACTTTGCTGCAGGAATCACAAGTACGGCTGTCGGGTGACAGCTATGCCGGTAGTCTGCTTGCTGAACACGCTCAGCTGATCGGAACTGGCATTATCCACAACGGAATCGAGATTTCTGATGGTGGCCTCCTTGGAGGCTGGCTGAATATTTCCGGAGCACTCACGATCGGCCCGAACGGAGTGCTTTCCCCGGGAAACAGCCCCGGGATTACGACCTCGGGCAACCTGACGCTGACGGGTGGTTCCACGCTGCTGATTGAAGTTGATGATGATAATGCTGGTGGATATCCGGGAGCCGTTGCGGGACTTGATTACGACCAAACGCAAGTGACAGGAACTGTCACGATCAATTCCACCGCGATGTTGAATCTTCAGGACCTCGGGTCAACTCAATCGCTGACCGGAGACGTGTATGTGATCGTTCAGAATGATGGCGTTGACGCTATCGTCGGGACCTTTTCGGGGCTCGCCAACGGAGCTGTTGTCACGGCCGGGGGTGGTGGTGCATACAGCATCTATTACAACGGCGGCACGGGCAATGACATTGTGCTGGTCCGTCGACCAGCCGCTGTCACGGACGTGTATGTTTCCAATACCTTTGTTGGGCTTACGAATGGGGCCTCTGTTGCGGATTATGATTTTCTGACGGCTGGCAATCAGGCTGGAGTCTATGGGCTCAATGCTTTTGCCACGATCCCCGAGGCGATCACAGCCGTGACCGCCGGCGGAATCATTCATGTCGACCAGGGGACATACCTGCATACATCGACGCTGGCCGTCAATAAGACCGTTACCATTGATGGTCAGGGCATGGGACTCACGAATATTCTGAAATCGGGAGCTCCCACAGGAAACTTCGACGAAGCGATCCGTATTTCGGCTGACGAGGTGATCCTGAGTGACGCCAAGTTGGGCTGGCAGATTCATAACACAACTGACTACCAGGGCTACGTTGTTGTTACGACTGCGGATTTTACTTCGATCAACCGCATTCTGTTCGGAAGTAATGCGACCGGAGAAGGCTATCGCAGCGCTGTTGTTTTTGAAGGCAGTGGCGCGAACGGTGCCGATGGATTGGAAGTTTCTGATTCCGTTTTCGAAGGTCGCTGGGGCCGAGCCGCAATTCGTGATGGGGATGCCGGCAGTGGGCAAAATATTCTGATCACACGGAATGAGTTTCGAGAAGACCATTTCCGCTGGGGCCCGATTGCCATCGGACCGCAGGATTCCGCAGGAACCCCCAATAACTTTGCGTTCAGCGGAAATCTCATTCAACTACTTCGGTAACGGACTGGATACGCTCGATTTCCAGTCTTTGGGCAATCAGAACTACACCGTCACGATTACCAATCAGGGACTGACTGCCGCTGGGCTCGATATCGTCCACAACACGTTTGACTGGAATGACTCTGCAGAAACCAATGTTAACGGCGTCTATGCTCAGCCCGCTGGTGTTTACATCACTCCATCGTTGACGCAGAACACGAATCAGATCCTGATCCAGAACAATATCTTCAATAACTTCGCGTACGCAGGTCCACAACCTGGAAGCACAGACCCGCTGTGGCGTCCAACGAGTGGAGTCTTTGGCGGAGCCCTTGAATTCGATGGCGCTGATGATTTTGGCATATGGCAGAGTTCGCTGTTTGATGTGGGAACGGCGGGCACTCTGAATTTCTGGGTGCAAATGCATGATACGAGCCGACGAAATCAGTTCTTCGAAGGTCCCGGTAACGCTGGATTCGAGATGCAGTATCGAAACACCAGCGGAGGTCAGGTTTATGGCCGAACGACAACCGTAGGCGGGGACAACGTTATTCGATCAGGCCCTGATGGCGCGACACTGCTGAATACCTGGCACAATATTCAGTACACATGGGACTTCAACGCCACCAATGCGACTGGCCGCATGCGAATCTATATCGATGGCGTTGAGTCTGGCTATCTCACCAATTTCACACCGAACGATTTGACATGGGCTTCTGCTGTCAGCACTGTCAACGGCTTAATGAATATCGGTCGTGATCCCGGCGATACAACTCGCTATTTTGATGGTCTTATGGATGACGTGGGCTGGTTCAATGCAGTTCTGAATTCAACAGATCGAACAAACATTCGCACGAACGGTGTGTCAGCATTCGCCACTGATGCGCGACTTGTTTCACATTGGGACTTCAATCAGTCGTCTGGCAGTATTGCTGTCGATAACAAGAACGGCATTCAACTTTACTTGTCCACGACAGGCGTGGTGCCCACGGAATTTGGCGCCGTATTTCGGCCTGGGCAAGGACAGTTTGGCGGAGCCCTTGAATTCGACGGTGTTGACGACTTTGCCACATTCCGAAGCAGCGATTTCAATGTCGGTGAACGAGGTACGCTCAACTTCTGGGTGCGGATGCACGACACGAGCCGTCGAAATCAATTCTTCGAGGGACCGGA
>CAIJTV010001322.1:0-5095 GCA_903823635.1 uncultured Planctomycetaceae bacterium | reverse complement strand
CTTCCAGTTTTACGAAACGGACTGGCACGGGTAGCGTTTCGTTCGATCTGACCAAGTTCCCAGTCGCAATTTCGTCGGCAAACTTCAAATCGGCAATGCGACTGCCATCGAAGTCGAAGCGATAATTTTCAGGAGGGTCAAAGACGGAGAAAATCGCTGTGGTTGCGAAGTGTCGGTACGTGACGCTCTCTGGTATTCCCTCTAATAAATTGATCAGAAGTGCATCGGATTGATTAGCCGGTGAGTTCAGATACTGTTCGAAGAGTAATCTCGACTCCACGCTTTCAGTCGGACGGGCGTTAGGTGTTCCGAGCTCCTTGAGAGCAGCCGCATGTTGATCGAGCCATCGATCACTTTCAGTGATGGCCTTTTGCGTGAGGAGATTTTGCTGATCCACAGGCAGAGTAGATACGTCTGGTCGTTTCATGACGTCAGTTCGCATAATCCAGCGATACTTTCCGGCTCGTGTGAAGCAATCGGCCAGCTTCTCCCATTCTTTCGCATCGTACGCCGTGCGAGTTTTTTGCAGCACGGCTTCGATTTCGGCGTGTTGTTTCCAGACCTTCGTTTGCTTGAGACGTTCGAGCAGGCGTTCGTTGGAACCAACAGCGTCGATTTTCCATTGGCCGTTCTCGAGTTTGAAGCGGATGGGTACTGGTGGCTTGTTGGGAATTGTGAGCGTTGCTGAGGCCGTGTCGCCGGTTTCTGTGTAGGACGAGACTTCGCCTTGAATCAGATCGAATGCGTGCTCCGGATCATGCGTAGCAGCCTTAATCAACAAACCAAGTACAAATCTGTCTACTAATCGGTCGTTTTTCAACTCCTCCGAGACTCTTTGAATAGTGATATCAACGTCGGTCAAAGGCACCTCCTGCAAGACCGTAACGACATTTTCAAATTGCGAATGCAGACCCGCAAATCCTTGGCCCTGATCGGCCATGTGAAGGCTGATCATTTCTCGAAGACCAGCAGACTCTCCAGCCTCCTCAAACAACTGCTGCACCAAAGAATCAACGAAGATCGTCTTCGATTCCAGATTGCCGCGTTTGAGCTGGGAACGTATGAGATCCATACTGACGAGCGAATCGAGAAACTCACGAGTCATCGCCCCAGCAGTGAAGTAATTGTCGAGCTTCATCCAATCCTTTGCCGCATACGTCGCTCGGGCATTGGCGACCGCCATCCATGGGCCGGGTTCGCGGTAGAAGCGTTGGAGGGCGGATGGCAGTGTGGGAGCTTTTTCGCTTACAAACGGTAAGTCCTTCGATTGAGTGGACCATTCAAACCAGCGACCGCTCCGGGCAATGTTGATCTTGAGTGGGTAGTGCTCTGCTTCCCAGCCGAGAAGGCCCGGCCCGGTTCCGGGGCTTCCTCCCATCATTCCGCCGCCCATCGCACTGGCCATGGCGGGAGCCATCCCCATTCCGGAACCGCCGCCATAGCCGCTCATTCCCATCGAACCTGAGTCATCATTTGGCCCATCGATGCTGTAGAGGTTCAGCCGGTTGCGGAATTCTTTCTGAGTCTCCACCGGGACAGCGTCATCCAGCTTCGTCCACATCTCATTCTCAATCGCTCGCAGTTGATCAGGGAATGCACTGATCTCCGTTGTCTGCACGCCATTGGCATCGACAGACACGATCGAATGCAGGGCTTCTTCCTTGAGGTAGCGTTCGTGGCTTTCTTTCAGGATCGCATTGACGGCGGCGCGTTGTTCGTCGGTGAGATTGAACGAGCCGGCGTTGAACAGAGAAGTATCCTCTTCGAAGAGGTTCTCTGTGCCCGGGTCGAAGCCAGCGGACGACATCGAGCCCTCCATTCCGCTCATCATCCCGGATGATCCAGCGAGATCGTTCTGCGTCTGGAGTTGTGCCCGAAGTTGAGCCTGTCTGGCCATCTCTTCGCCTTCCGCTCTTCCCGAAGCCCTGGCATGCGCAATACTGGAATCCACATTTGCCGAAACGATTCGTTCAAGCCACGCGACGATCAAAACAGTGATGAACAATGCCGTGAGGATACCCGCGATGAATCCAGCAACGCCTTTGCCAATCCAGCGGCGTTTGGCGGGAAGGGCAAATGGGTTCACGGCGACTGCGGGACTTCGCAACGCCTCAACATCAGTCTTCACCTGGCTCGCCTGTTGATAGCGGCGGTCGGGTTCTCGGGCCAGAGTTCTCAGGACGACTTCATCCAGCCGCACATCGGTTTCGGCTCGTTCGGATGGTGGCGAGAAACGGCCAAGAGGCAACTCACCGGTGAGCAGTTCGTAGAAAACGACGCCCATGGAATAAATGTCGGCTCGATGATCAATACCGGGCAGGCCTTCGATTTGTTCCGGGGCCATGTAAGCCGGGGTGCCCATTAGTTGATGAGTTCTCGTCAGAGTCGGCATCGTCGGTGACTGACCGAGCAATCTCGCCAGTCCGAAGTCGGCGATTTTGACTCGGCCGCGTTTGTCGATGAGAATATTCTCAGGCTTGATGTCGCGATGGACGACGCCTTCGTCATGAGCAAACTGCAACGCGTCACACAATTGCCCGACGATGGCGAGCGTTTCCTTTGAGCCCAGCTTCTTGATCGGTTCGGCTCGCAGTGCCTGTCGCAGAGTGACTCCGTCGACAAATTCCATCAGCAGAAAATAGATGCCGTCGCGTTGACCGAATTCGTAAACCGTGACGATATGCGGATGACTGAGCGATGCCAGCAACCGAGCTTCTCGCAGGAATCGTTCGGTGAATCCCGCGTCCGCGGCCATTTCACCGGGCAGCACTTTTAACGCGGCGATGCGATCGAGTTCCTTCTGGCGAACTTTGAAGACAGCTCCCATGCCGCCGACGCCGAGCAACTGCTGGATCTCCAGATGCGGAAACGCGTTGGTAAGTTGTTCAATCTCCGGCGGCTTCCAGGCGACTCGCGGCCCGCCGCCATAGGTCGAGCTTTTCATGCCCTGCTGCATCAAACACGCCGGGCAAAACGTCTGGCCGTTGCTGGTGAGCAGTTCGCCGTTGCAGGTTGGGCAGGTGGTGGTCATGGGATTTATCCTGGCGAACGTAGGTTGGACATTCTTGTCCGACGGTTTAACTGGTCTGGCGGTTTGGCGACGGGCAGGAGTGCCTATCCTACTTCAGGGGGCGTGTTAAACAAACGCGATCCTATTGCAGTGAGTCCCGGGCTCGGCTAGTATCAGAAGAAGTGTCTCCGAGCGAACGTTACATGGTTTTTTGAATTTGCGGCGGCGAAAGGTTCTCGTCAAATGACATCCTCCGCTGCCTCACATGCACGGCCTCGAAGATTCGCGACGACTCGCTGGAGCCTGATTCAGCAGGCGAATCAGGGGAACGAAGCGCCCGCACGAGCGGCTCTGGAGGAACTTTGTCAGGCTTACTGGCTTCCGGTTTATGCGTTTATGCGGCGACAGACTCGTGATGTTCATGAAGCACAGGACTGGACACAGGGATTTCTCGCCAGTCTGCTGTTGCGAGATTCGTTTGCTCAACTGAGCCCCGAACGCGGTCGATTTCGTTCGTTTCTGCTGGCGGCAGCTCGACATTTTTCCAGTAACGAACGAGACAAAAAGAACGCTGTTGTTCGAGGTGGCCAAATCGTCCTGCAGTCGCTCGATTATGAACATGGCGAACAGCGGCTGGCACGAGAGCTTGCAACCACGGCGACAGCAGAGAGTTTGTTTGAGCGTCAATGGGCTCACGCGGTTCTTGATCGAGTGTTGCAGCAACTTCGCGCAGAGTACTACACCACGGAACGACATGCACTCTTCGATGCTCTCGTGGGACACCTGGGCGGCGTTGCTAATGAAGGTTCGCTGACGGTCTCGGCGGAGACATTGCAAATGAGTGCCGAGGCGATCCGAGTTTCGTTACATCGCCTGCGAAAGAGATATCGTGCTCTGCTGCGAAACGAGATTGCTCAGACCACGAACACCCCAGCGGAAGTTGACGACGAGATTCGCCATTTATTTCTGACACTCGCGCAGAACTAATGCGCCCCGGGATGGCCATGAACCCGTCCCGGATTCCTGCCGGCACCTAAGTCGTTTTGCGATCAAGATGTGCCGTCTGACACACAGTCCCTTCTCCCCCTCGGGGGAGAAGGTTGCCGATAGGCCGGATGAGGGGGCAACTGGCGTCGGCCAGTTAGTATCGGACCAGGTCATCGGCGGTGGTGAGGCCGAGTTCCTGCACGAGTTCCTGCGCCTTGGTGACCATCATCTTGAGTTCGCTCTGCAATGCCAGGAACTGCCAACCTTCGCTGATGCGGTGTTGAATCTCAGTCACGCTTTGGCAATGGATCCCGACAGGAGTGCCGGTCTTCTTGCCCGCGGCCAGGACTCGTTGCAGCATGGCTTCGAACTCTTCCGGAGTCGGTTCGGTGCCGTCAGGCTTCTTCATTTGCCAGAACAAGTCGTTTGGTCCCACGAAGATCGCATCGACGCCCGGCAGGCTGTAAATTGCTTCCGCATTCTCAACGCCTTCAGGTGATTCTGTCTGCAGGATCACCAGAATCTCGTCATTCGCACGACGATAGTATTCGCCGGTTGGAGTCTGAAAATTCTGAGCCGGAATGCTGCCCCCAATGGATCGATTTCCCTGGGGAGGATACTTGGCTGCAGCGATTGCGATCTTCGCCTGCTCCACGGTATTCACCATCGGAATAACAACTCCAAAGGCACCGCCGTCCAGAACTCGCTTGATCAAATCATGGTCACCTCGAGGAACACGGGCCAGCGGCACGCATCCCGCATCGGCGATGACAGCAAACATCATCGAAGCCATCTGCCAATCGATCGGAGAATGTTCCAGATCGACTGTCAGCCAGGGAAAACCGGTCTTCGCCATCAAGCGGGCTGTAAAGACGTCACCAAACGACAACCAGGTTCCAACCTGAGGTTGTCCGGCAGCCAGAGCCGCTTTGACAGGATTGGTTTTCATTGGAGTTTCTTACTTTCGTCGGTGGAGTATGCGTTGTGTAAAAGCCTGTAAACCAGCGGGGTAAACCCTAATGATATGGACTTAGGCTCGACTTATCAGAATGGGCTTTTCCAGCGGTGTGAAAAACATCCTATTGCAACTAGATTCAG
>CAIJTV010001321.1:0-1624 GCA_903823635.1 uncultured Planctomycetaceae bacterium | reverse complement strand
GTCTGGAACAATTGAGGCGGGAAAAAAACATTGAGAATGTGTTCCGCCAGGAGTTCAGACATCTTTATTAACACGTTGTTAAGGCACGAAGCAGGACTCTTTGCGAATAGCCAGACAGAAGGCCGCGATCAGGTCTGAGGCGTTCTCCAGATCTGATTCAGCAACCAGCTCCACCGGGCTGTGCATGTAGCGATTCGGAATAGTCACAAGGCCCATCGCACAGCCGCCTCGGCTGATTTGAATGGCCGCACCATCGTTGCTGGCTGGATTGCCCAACGCATTGATCTGGATGGGAATCGATTTTTCCTGAGCCTGCTGAATGAGCAAATCCACAACTCGAGGGTTGGCATTGGGGCCTCGGACGACGACGGCTCCTTTTCCAATTTCGATGCGACCGAATTCGTTCTGATCAATTCCCGGACAATCGGTTGCGTGAGTAACATCAACGGCGATTGTAATGTCCGGATTCACATTAAACGCGCTGGTTGTCGCACCTCGCAGGCCGATTTCTTCCTGAGCAGACGACACGGCGACGACTTTGGCAAACGGATTTCCCTGAGCAATTTTTCTGAGTGATGTCATGATCACCCAGATTCCTGTTCGATCGTCCATGGCGACTCCGGCAAGTCGACCATTGCGAAGTTCACGCAGGCAGGGTTCTGGTGTTACGGTGTCGCCGATCCTCACAAGAGACCGTGTTTCTGTTTCCGAGATGGAACCAATATCGATCCAGAGTTCTTTCATTTTTGGGACCGTTTTGCGTTCCTCGAGATCCAGCAGGTGGATTGGCTTTCGAGCAATGACTCCCGGGACGGGGCCGGTCGCTGTGTGAACCAGCATTCGTTGGCCAAGCAGGATCTGCAAATCCCATCCGCCGATCGGATTGACTCGGATGAATCCATAGCTGTCGATGTGTTTAACGATCAGGCCGATCTGATCACAGTGAGCATCCAGCAGGATCGTGATTGTCCCTTGAGGATTGACTGTCGCTGATACGTTGCCGAAGACATCAGTCTCGACTTTGTCAGCGAATCCTTCCGCAAAATTACGAACGACCTTTTGCACACTTTCTTCCTGTCCGGACGTACCAGGAGTCAGCAGGAGATCTTTAAGAAACTGGTCAGGCATGGCATGCTCAAGTGGAGTGAAGGTTTTGGGGATGAGTTCACGCTTCGAATACTGCGAGACTTGAGGACGGTTCGTCTCTGTCTGCGGAATCTTCAAGTCAGATGTGTGGACCGTCAAACGAGTTTCCTGTATTGGTGTGTTTGGGATCTCTGCTAGTGGCGATTTGAGGCGGGTGAGATTGGACTAATCGTCATGTTCAACGCGGCATTCCCCCATTGAGCCTCTCGAATGACGAATTCCTGGAAAGATCGGCAAGGAACGTTTGGGGGCGTCGATCAGGAATGAGAGCAGATCGTTCAATACATTTTTGCAATTGAATTCCTGCATTTAGACACTCAGGGTCCTGCTGATTGACTACCGGAGTCCGCTAATGTCTCTTCAGGCCGCCGCCGCGTCCGCAAGTTCTGCCGCTGACGAAACCAACCTTGTCCTTCTTCCTCCGCACGTGCAGCGGACCCTGGAATCCAACGGGCCTCTGCCTGTATTGCCCTGGCTG
>CAIJTV010001320.1:0-3310 GCA_903823635.1 uncultured Planctomycetaceae bacterium | reverse complement strand
GATGGGGTATGAGTTGGGGCGAGCGTTTGAAAAACTTCCGACTCCGATCATTGACGATTTCGAAACACCGGCTTTGCTGGCAGGGCTTTATGACTGGGCGATTGTCTGGGATCACATTGGCGGCACAGTCAAAGCCTATGTGATCGATATGCCTGCATCGTTGCGGAAGATTACTGTTACGGAACGAGGGGAATGGCTGCTGGGACGGCTTCAATCTCTTGATTGTGAAAGAGAGACGGAGGCTGATTTTTGTCGTGCGAGTGTTGTCACGGAGTCACACTTCAGTCGATTGAATCGTATCGAGCCATCGTCCGAGATCTATTCGGAATTCGCTCGTGACGAATATGTTCAGGCGGTCAGTCGAGTCATCGAATACATTCGCGCTGGGGACATCTTTCAGGCCAATCTTTCGCAGCGACTGATGGCTCCGTGGCATGGAACGGCGATGCAGTTGTACGCGGCAATCAGAACCAACAATCCAGCTCCATTTTGTGGGCTGCTTCAGGCGGAGAAGTTTGCAATTGTCAGTGCATCGCCGGAACGATTTTTGAAGGTCGACAGGAGCGGACTGGTAGAGACGCGACCGATCAAAGGCACGCGTCGTCGACCTCGATCTCCCATTGCAGATCTTTATGCCGGGACTGAGCTGGCGACCAGTGAAAAGGATCGATCTGAAAACGTAATGATCGTCGACCTCCTGCGGAATGACATTTCAAGGAGCTGCAAGCCGGGATCTGTTCGAGTCACCGGCTTATGTGAGATTGAGCGATTCGAAACGGTGCTGCATCTTGTCTCCACCGTTGTCGGTCAGTTGCGTGACGAGTGCGATGTCTGGGACCTGATGACTGGATGCTTCCCTGGTGGTTCCATCACGGGCGCGCCAAAGATTCGCGCGATGCAGATTATTGCTGAACTTGAGCCAACAGTCCGCGGAGCCTACTGCGGAAGCTTGTTTGCTTTGGGGGCTGGTGGTGATTTTGACAGCAGCATCTTGATTCGCACGTTTACCCTTCAGAACGGATGGGTCCAGTTTCCGGTTGGCGGAGGCATTGTTGCTGATTCCGATCCTCTGGAAGAGTATCGCGAGACGCTGCACAAAGCCTCAGGCATGATCAGATCATTACGTGCGTCGGTTTAGAGAGCTTGCACAAGATGCCTCTGTGAGGTCTGACTTTGAGCCTACTGCAATTATCAAAACGCCTGCGCTTGATTTGAGCATGCACGCAATTTTTCAGAACGTTTGATTGTGTCCGTTCACCGTACCTGGTGGTGATCGAATCCTGAAAACGCGAGAGGTGGTATGCGGCAAAGTGCCGTGTTTATTGCATCGCTTCGCAATCGAACGTGAAGTGGCACGTGACTTGCCAATCCCGGAGCAATGTGAACTCTGCGGCAATGGAACGTTGCAGAGAACCGTTTTGCAATTGGTTTGGCAGAGAAAGATACCAGATGAGTTCCGGGTTTCTGATTGACATGGATGGGGTAATCTATCGAGGCACTGAACTTATTCCAGGAGCACAACAGTTCATTGTGAAGCTGCTGGATGAGAATGTTCCGTTTCTCTTTTTGACCAACAACAGTCAGCGCAGTCGGCGCGATGTGGCGACAAAGCTCAATCGCATGGGCATCCCCATCGAGGAGAAGCATGTCTTCACTTGTGCCATGGCAACCGCTCGATTTCTTGCGCGTCAGCTTCCGAACGGCACTGCGTTCGTTATCGGTGAAAGCGGCCTGATGAATGCGCTACACAGCAACGGCTATTCAATCGTAGATAGTCATGCAGACTATGTTGTCGTTGGAGAAGGAAGAACGCTGTCGTTTGAAATGGTTGAGCGAGCCGTGCAGTTGATCATGGAAGGCGCGAAATTGATAGCGACGAATCTGGATCCAAACTGTCCAACTTCGACGGGAACTCGACCTGGTTGCGGAGCGGTCGTTGCTCTGCTGGAGAAAGCCACAGGAGTGAAAGCCTTCAGTGTCGGAAAGCCAAGTCCAGTGATGATGCGTGCCGCTCGGAAGGAGCTTGGACTTGATGCGGCGAACACTGTCATGATTGGCGACACGATGGATACAGATATCCTCGGCGGAGTTCAGATGGGCTATCGCACGGTTCTGGTGCTCTCGGGGACGACGTCGCGAACTGATCTGCCAAACTTTGCGTTTCGGCCCGATTTGATAGTGGATTCAATTGCCGACTTGCTTGAGCCGACGAATGAAATTCGCACACAGCTGGAGCAGTGGTTGCCTTCAGGGGCGTGCGTGGAAGTGGGCTGACTTATTACGTAGGCCGGACCGAGCGCCAGCGAGTTCCGGCAATTCAGCTCCTATTGAACAAGCCGGAACTCGCTCCGCTCGGTCCGGCCTACAGTCATCAGCAATTGCTGACAGAGGACTAAAAGAGTTCGTTGATCACACCGCCATGATCAACCGCGGCAACCGGTCGGCCGGAGTGATCAAGAAAATGTTGTGACGGATCAACTCCAAGCACCTGGTAAATCGTGTGGTGGATGTCGCCTGGTCGCAGAGGATGTTCCTTTGGAGATTCGCCAAGGTGGTCGGTTGAACCAATCAGGCGACCGCCCTGCACTCCTCCACCGGCCAGAAAGCAGGACATGGCATTTCCCCAATGGTCACGTCCCGGTGTTCCTTTGCTGAGAGGAGGACCACCGTTGCCGCCATCGTTCATTCGAGGAGTGCGGCTGAATTCACCACAGAGTACAACCAGAGTCTTTTCGAGAAGTCCTCGATCAGACAGATCCGTCAGCAGGCCATACACAAGCTGATCGATTTTGGGCAGATAATTCTCCATCCCGGACTTCAGATCCCAATGGTGATCCCAACCGCCGAAGTGACAGGAGACAAACGTTGTACCGGCCTCCACAAGACGTCGCGCCAGCAGAGTACTTTGGCCCCACGAATGGCGACCATAAAGTTCTCGGGTCTTCGGGTCTTCTTTTGTCAGGTCGAATGCTTCTCGCGTCTTTGCTCCTGTCACCATATCGAACGCGGTGCGATCAAAGCGGTCCATGGATTCAAACATGCCGGAGGCGTCGGCTTCGCGACGCAGGCTGTCGACTGAAGTCAGCAGGGCGCGGCGATCGTTGAGCCGATCGAGAGACAGATCCTGGCTCAGCCCCACATTCCTGACTTGAAAGTTGTCGGCATTCGGATCCCCTTCAGTCTCGAAGGGATTGTGATGGATTCCGAGATAGTTGCCACCAAAGTATCCAGGACGAAGTCCGATGCTCATTCCATACGGAACGGCAACATGAGCCGGCATGCCTGGTCGACGAGCTCCAGTGACCTTGGT